>NZ_JAHGAM010000030.1:0-3165 GCF_030248595.1 Vibrio sp. D417a
TTTGTAAAGTTCTCAATGTTTGTCTTTAAGACAAACACCAAAAAACACATTCAAGTGTTCTTGGGAATATCACTTTTACAGTGATTATTCGAAATTGAGTCCGGCAAAATCGATATGTCTCTCGCTCATTCAAATAATGAGAGACAACTTTGGTGATTTGAACATCAACTCGAAACTCCTTCGGGTTGTATGGTTAAGTGACTAAGCGTACACGGTGGATGCCTTGGCAGTCAGAGGCGATGAAGGACGTATTAACTTGCGATAAGCCCAGATTAGGTAGTAAAAACCATTTGAGTCTGGGATTTCCGAATGGGGAAACCCAATACCATAAGGTATTACTGTTGAGTGAATACATAGCTCAACAGGGCGAACCGGGGGAACTGAAACATCTAAGTACCCCGAGGAAAAGAAATCAACCGAGATTCCGAAAGTAGCGGCGAGCGAAATTGGACTAGCCCTTAAGCTTTACACGCGTTAGACGAACAGCCTGGAAAGGCCGACGATACAGGGTGATAGTCCCGTAGTTGACGACGTGTGTTCAGTGAAATCGAGTAGGGCGGGACACGTGATATCCTGTCTGAATATGGGGGGACCATCCTCCAAGGCTAAATACTACTGACTGACCGATAGTGAACCAGTACCGTGAGGGAAAGGCGAAAAGAACCCCTGTGAGGGGAGTGAAATAGAACCTGAAACCGTGTACGTACAAGCAGTAGGAGCAGGCTTGTCCTGTGACTGCGTACCTTTTGTATAATGGGTCAGCGACTTATATTCAGTGGCAAGGTTAACCATCTAGGGGAGCCGTAGGGAAACCGAGTCTTAACTGGGCGTTCAGTCTCTGGATATAGACCCGAAACCAGGTGATCTAGCCATGGGCAGGTTGAAGGTTGAGTAACATCAACTGGAGGACCGAACCGACTAATGTTGAAAAATTAGCGGATGACTTGTGGCTAGGGGTGAAAGGCCAATCAAACCTGGAGATAGCTGGTTCTCCCCGAAAGCTATTTAGGTAGCGCCTCGGACGAATACTACTGGGGGTAGAGCACTGTTAAGGCTAGGGGGTCATCCCGACTTACCAACCCTTTGCAAACTCCGAATACCAGTAAGTACTATCCGGGAGACACACGGCGGGTGCTAACGTCCGTCGTGGAGAGGGAAACAACCCAGACCGCCAGCTAAGGTCCCAAATTACTACTAAGTGGGAAACGATGTGGGAAGGCTCAGACAGCCAGGATGTTGGCTTAGAAGCAGCCATCATTTAAAGAAAGCGTAATAGCTCACTGGTCGAGTCGGCCTGCGCGGAAGATGTAACGGGGCTAAGTAGTAAACCGAAGCTGCGGCAATGCACTTTAGTGCATTGGGTAGGGGAGCGTTCTGTAAGCGGTTGAAGGTGTGTGGTAACGCATGCTGGACGTATCAGAAGTGCGAATGCTGACATGAGTAACGATAAAGGGGGTGAAAAACCTCCTCGCCGGAAGACCAAGGGTTCCTGTCCAACGTTAATCGGGGCAGGGTAAGTCGACCCCTAAGGCGAGGCCGAAAGGCGTAGTCGATGGGAAACGGGTTAATATTCCCGTACTTCTTACAATTGCGATGGGGGGACGGAGAAGGCTAGGTGGGCCTGGCGACGGTTGTCCAGGTTCAAGTGCGTAGGCTGAAGAGTTAGGTAAATCCGGCTCTTTTTAAGGCTGAGACACGACGTCGAGCATCTACGGATGTGAAGTCATTGATGCCATGCTTCCAGGAAAAGCCTCTAAGCTTCAGATTGTAAGGAATCGTACCCCAAACCGACACAGGTGGTCGGGTAGAGAATACCAAGGCGCTTGAGAGAACTCGGGTGAAGGAACTAGGCAAAATGGTACCGTAACTTCGGGAGAAGGTACGCTCTCGACGGTGAAGTCCCTCGCGGATGGAGCTATTGAGAGTCGCAGATACCAGGTGGCTGCAACTGTTTATTAAAAACACAGCACTGTGCAAAATCGCAAGATGACGTATACGGTGTGACGCCTGCCCGGTGCCGGAAGGTTAATTGATGGGGTTAGACTTCGGTCGAAGCTCTTGATCGAAGCCCCGGTAAACGGCGGCCGTAACTATAACGGTCCTAAGGTAGCGAAATTCCTTGTCGGGTAAGTTCCGACCTGCACGAATGGCGTAATGATGGCCACGCTGTCTCCACCCGAGACTCAGTGAAATTGAAATCGCTGTGAAGATGCAGTGTACCCGCGGCTAGACGGAAAGACCCCGTGAACCTTTACTACAGCTTGGCACTGAACATTGACCCTACATGTGTAGGATAGGTGGGAGGCTTTGAAGCGCAGTCGCTAGATTGCGTGGAGCCGTCCTTGAAATACCACCCTTGTAGTGTTGATGTTCTAACGTCGACCCCTTATCGGGGTTGCGGACAGTGCCTGGTGGGTAGTTTGACTGGGGCGGTCTCCTCCCAAAGCGTAACGGAGGAGCACGAAGGTGGGCTAATCACGGTTGGACATCGTGAGGTTAGTGCAATGGCATAAGCCCGCTTGACTGCGAGAATGACAATTCGAGCAGGTGCGAAAGCAGGTCATAGTGATCCGGTGGTTCTGAATGGAAGGGCCATCGCTCAACGGATAAAAGGTACTCCGGGGATAACAGGCTGATACCGCCCAAGAGTTCATATCGACGGCGGTGTTTGGCACCTCGATGTCGGCTCATCACATCCTGGGGCTGAAGTCGGTCCCAAGGGTATGGCTGTTCGCCATTTAAAGTGGTACGCGAGCTGGGTTTAGAACGTCGTGAGACAGTTCGGTCCCTATCTGCCGTGGGCGTTGGAGAATTGAAAGGGGCTGCTCCTAGTACGAGAGGACCGGAGTGGACGAACCTCTGGTGTTCGGGTTGTGTCGCCAGACGCATTGCCCGGTAGCTAAGTTCGGGATCGATAACCGCTGAAAGCATCTAAGCGGGAAGCGAGCCTTGAGATGAGTTCTCCCTGATACTTTAAGTATCCTAAAGGGTTGTCGTAGACTACGACGTTGATAGGCAGGGTGTGTAAGCGTTGTGAGGCGTTGAGCTAACCTGTACTAATTGCCCGTGAGGCTTAACCATACAACACCCAAGGGGTTTTGATGGACTCAATGAAAGAACATTGAATGTGTAAGAACGAGAATTAAAAAAACAGCTTTCCGAATT
>NZ_JAHGAM010000031.1:0-11596 GCF_030248595.1 Vibrio sp. D417a
CCGATGCTTCCGCATACCACCTTAAACACTAAAATCAACGCATAGTAAAAATGCCACGCGTTGCGAATCACTCTTAAACAGATTGTTAGTATTCTGATCCTCAGAAAGGAATGTCATCATCAAAATCTGTAGCTAATGGCGGTTGTTGTGGCTGCCCCCAAATAGGCTGTTGAAGTTGTGATTGGTTTTTGCTCAGACACTTGCTGCAGCCTGCTGATGTATCTTTACCAATATCTGTTTTCTTCAGATGGGAGCCACAACTGTCACACTCTGGCAGTTTGAATAATTCAGTACCGCAACCACCACAAAAACGAGTCTCCGCAATTGGGTATCCACACTGGCACTGATAAGTTAACTTATCACCACATGAAGTACAGTGGATATCAATACTATTTTCGATGAAGTTTGCACCCTTATAGTACCCATTAGGAGACCATGATGCATCAGGACATTTTAAGTTAGAACAAAGCGCTTTACTTGGCGTATTGACAGTAAAGTGTCCAGCACCCGATATACTTTTTAGTTCTCTAAGAATGTCGTCTACGTTTTGATAACGATTATTCGCCTCGTATTCTGAAGCTTTGTTGATTAAGTTTCTCAGCGCATAAGGAATTGATAGCTCGGGCTTGTCTAGAGATTTTAAACTTGGATCTCCTGTCAACAACTTACACAGTGTGAGCCCCAAAGAGTAAATATCAGTCCGACAGTCCACATTTTTCATATCGACATTTTGTTCTGAGGAAATGTATTCAGCAGAGCCTAAGCGATCTCCTGTTCGTGTCGCTCTTGTAAAATTAGGGTTCCCGGAAGGAGCAAAACCAATAGAGAAATCTATAAGATAAGCATGACCAGCAGATGACAACATTATGTTTGATGGTTTGATGTCCCTGTGAATTATACCTTTCGAGTGAACAAGCGAGAGTGCATCAAGCACTTGGGTAGCGATACTGATGGCTTGTCTATGTTCAATGACCCCATTTTTTTGAACATATTCTTCCAGATTTATGCCATCGATGTACTCCATCACAATGTATGGAACTAAGTCGCGACCGCATTCCACTTCACCATGCGTAATAACATATGGTATTGCAGGGTGTTGTGCCTCAGCGAGAATAAAAGCTTCTCGTTTGAACTTTTTCTTTAGCTCAGAGTTGTTTCGATTGAATATACTGTCGAAGAATTTTACAGCAACAAATCTTTCCAAAGAGTTTTGCTTGGCTTTCTTAGTTTTACCAGAAAGCCCGCTACCGATATCACCTAGTAGCTCAAAGCCTTGACGCTTTAAATGAATAGAATACTCGTCCAACATTTACCTCTGAACTTAAAAAGAATACTAACGCCCTGTTAAGGGGTGAGCAACGCAATACAGAAGCCGCCGCAAACCACCTTAAACACCAAAACCAACGCATAGTGAAAATGCCACGCGTTGCGAATCCCTCTTGAACAGTTTGTTAGCTCGCAATCTTGCGTTTTTCGTCCCAAGTTTCCAAAATAAATAGAGCAATTGTGTGAGCTGAGTGAATTGCTAGTCGAGCATGTCTGGGCTTCAGCTTATACATAACTCTTCCTTCACCGTGTGCAGAGCTAGCATGAGTACGGAAAGCACCAATTCCATCAACTATCGATAAGATGCCAGAAAGTATTTTTTTAAGATCGTCATCTTGTACTAACTTGGTGTCAAAACCCAAGTCCCCTCGCACAACTTTCCAAACGTTTTGGAGATCTTGTTTCTGTGGCTGTGGGAGACTTTCATCTGCAATATAAACCTTAAAAATTGATTCAAGTATGTTGCAAGCAGCGGATACAGATTCGCGAGGTTCCGAATTTACGTTTGCTAGAGCGCGAGTAAACTCTGCTTCGATCGAGGGTATATCTTTACCTTTAATCAAATCAGATAAAGACCTACTTGGTGCAGCACTACCATCAGAAATCAAACCACCTGAAATGTATAGAAGATTGCATTTTGATAAAATTGACTGGAGCTTTTCCTTAAATTCTTTTTTGTGATTCGTTACATTGTGACCCCAAACAAAAACATCCTCTTCATCTTGGTCAGGGATTTCCATATAAGTTTCAATCAACTTACCAAGAATCTTGATAGGTTCAGGTGATTCTTTATTTATGCGCCTTAGCCATGATTGGACTTTTACTGGTTTAGATCCTTCAGGAGCTTCACCTGGTGCATCGGCATATAGAAAAAGGTTATCTAGACTCGCATGAGTCTCTAATGCTGATAAATTCTCTGACAAAACCGCAATCACTGGAGCGGGAACTTCTTTTCTCATTTAACCTCTGAATTTATTATTTTCACTTGCGAGCTAACGCTCTGTTAAGGGGTGAGCAACGCATTACCGAAGCAGCAGCAAACCACCTTAATCACTAAAACCAACGCATAGTGAAAATGCCATGCGTTGCGAATCCCTCTTAAACAGTTTGTTAGCTGTGTTTTACAACACGAGCTTTGCTCCCAACATACCAAGAGCTGCGATAGCTACCATCGTAAACCAAAGGTAAATCATAAAAGATAGGCATAACGAAAATAAGCCTCTCACAGCTTTATCTAACTTTGCATCTTCATCGTGCTGTAAAAAATATGCTAGTTCTGCTGTAGGTATTGATCCAGCAAAACTCTTAAATTTGAGCTTTATCATCATCAGGCCCATTGAGACTGGAAGACTCAATACTAATAAAATGATTCCCACCGAAATCCAGACATTCTCAGGGGATTCATTACCTAAAACTACTGCTGCTCCGATCAACACTAAAAGCATTCCCAGAAAGCCCTTAAAAGATGACAACAATGAGTCTCTTGTTTTTATATACAGCCAGAATAGCGGCTTATCGAATTTTCTCATTTTTTCCTCAAACAGCTAACGCCCTGTTAAGGGGTGAGCAACGCAATACCAATGCCGCCGCATACCACCTTAATCACTAAAATCAACGCATAGTGAAAATGCCACGCGTTGCGAATCCCTCTTGAACAGTTTGTTAGAGCGCAACTCACAGGTTGAACAGAACTTTCAAAAGAGAATTTACCAAGGAAGATATTCCTAGAAATAGAACTAATGGCAAACCTATCGCTATTATCAGTTTAAACTCGACAAACTGACCTACAACTGCATCACCATATCTACCGCGCAGAAACTTTCTAGATTCGTCTCCTACCGTAGATTTGATTTCATCTGTGACCGTCTTGCGATCTTTACCGATGAATTCCTTAAACAACATAAAGCCGAAGGGAGCGATAATAATGCCGGCAATAAGGTATGAAATGTATTCAATTATATCCATCATATTCATATTTTTTCCTCCTGCGCTCTAACGCCGCATTAAGGTGTGAGCGACGCTTGGCTATACTTGAGCGAAGCGAAAGCGCCAAGCGTTGCGAATCACTCTTAAATGCTTTGTTAGGCTTCAGAAAGCACCTTAAACATTTTATTATTAACGTCAATGCAAACCGAAAGTAGATCCTGAGACTCATGAATATCATATATAGCTTCGGGATGTTGGGTAGGGTTTCGGTATGATATTCGTATATTGTCTAGATGATTATTTAAGGCTACAAATTTTTTAGTTTTATTCTTTCTTCTTAAGTCCTGAACAATCGGTCCCCACATGCCGGAGTTTATCCTATTTTGCTTTACCATAGATTTATAGTAATGCCGTAAGTTAGCTTCAGTACCTCGCAAAACATGAAATGCCGCAGCAGTAGCTCTTTCAAACACAATACACTTCCCGGCTTCAATAAAATCGTATTTTGCTATATCAGGAAATTGTTCAAATGTTCCCGGCGAAAATAACTCCGAAATATCAGCACTAAGAAGTTCTACATCAAATCGTTTAGGTGACGTAATATACGCCTCAATGCCCGGAATTTCTGCATCGAGAGTAAATCGAATTTCTCTCATGATTTCAGCTAATTTTGAAGCTTGTTCATTGGTAAGTGTATTTTCTTCACTTTCTTCCAACTCTGTTTGGAAATCAACCAATCGATGAGACGCTCTAAACGTTACCGGCAGATTCATGTTCTCTAAGTGTTCAAAAAACCAAATGATGTTTTCCAGAACAACTGCCTCTCCTTTGATAGACCAACCAGTTCTAGCATCTTGTAAATACCTCATGGTTGTACCAAAAAAATAATATTGTGAAACTTGTTCTTTTCTCATCTGACCCTCTTAAATGATGCCTAACGCCCTGTTAAGGGGTGAGCAACGCAATACCGAAGCCGCCGCATACCATCTTAACCACTAAATTCAACGCATAGTAAAAATGTCACGCGTTGCGAATCCCTCTTAAACAGTTTGTTATGTGCCTGTTTTATCGTAATTTTCTTGGACGATTCTCATTGCTGACTCGGCAGCAACGTTGCAACTTTCAAACTCCTGCTTGTAAAAATAGAAAAACGCGACCGCAAACTCGGCTAACTCAATAAATATAAAGTTATTTGTAGAGTGGAAAAAGTGAAAATCCTTGTTTGTTGTATGGATAACACAGAGAGAATTAAGCCTATTTACCTTTGATTTCACGCTTAATACTTGCAGTGCAGAACGAAGATTCGAGAAAACTTTAGAGGGGCTTGTATCCATAGGACCTTGAAACATTGCTATTGGCATTTTGCCAATAAAAGGTATGTATTTCGCGCCTTTTACCTTGTTTAGATTTCTTCTAAGGTCAAGAACTTGGAATTTGTACTCTAAAGTTTCTAACCATAAAACGATTAATTCTAAGGTCTCTTGAGAGAACTCTTGCTGGCTCACATCAATTTTTTCAAATTCATGCTTCAAATGCCTTTCCAAGTAGCCAAGCAGATTCGAATTGCAATCTTTGCATGCCGGTAGCGTCGTCTTGTTGTACGTTTGATAAGCGCCGTTAGTCGTTGTATTGAATGTTCGTTTTGTACAACGATTATAGACCCACTGAGGAATCACATGCTCTCTAGTCAATGGCTCAGGAGAACCGCAAATTATGCATATGTCTACGGAGTGATTTGCAATGATTGTATCAATTACTTTCTTCTTATTTTTCCTGATTTTCTTTCTGAACTGAATCAGCTTCAACTGAATGCTCATTTCACAAATGACTCCTAACTCACTCAGGCACATAACGCCTTGTTAAGGTGTGAGGCACGCAATACCAATGCTTCCGCAGAATACCTTAACCACTAAAGCCAACGCATAGTAAAAATGCCACGCGTGCCGAATCACTCTTGAACAATTTGTTAGGCGATTTTTCAAGCTAGCTCCATACATGTCTTGCTTTTTAGCAACTCATATATATCTGGACGTTCCTGAAAAAGAACATCGGTCACCATGTCTTGTATGAATGGAGCAACCCAATATTGTGAACCTTCGGGTGGAGTCATACCTACCTCTAAGTGATCCACATAATCCGATGACATCATGTAGCTTTCTTTTATTGTCAGTATGTATGACATGTTTAAAATAAACACATCACGCACATCTAACCTGAGTTGCTCTAAATGATGAATGCGCTCCTTCATATGAATTTTACCTTCATTGAGCATCAGTAATGCAAAAAAGTTGTAGTGCATATTATCATTGCAACGGTCTCTAATACCGTCATATCTTTTATCTAATTTGAGTAACGTATTTAGCTCAGACAAAAACTCCGAGTTATCAAGATACTTAGACATCTTCGGCATTCGCGGTAATGGTTTTTTACCATGTAACCAGTCATTTATTTCTGTAATGTAGTAACCAGCTCTACCTGCATTTTCATTTAGATATAAATTGGTATATGCATTAACCATAACCGAGTCGTAATACTTCCTTAAAAGAGCATAAGCATCATTCAACTTTCCATCTTTTAGTACCAAGTTTATAGACTCAATTGTGCCTTTCATAGACATAAAAACATATGTATCTATGCTCATGATTGCACTTGTTCCGGCAGTAGAAAAACTCATAACTGCATCAGATAAATACTCGTAAAACTGTGCATAATAGTTCAGCTCGTCGAATATTTGATGATTAATATACTTATCGTCTGTTGATTGCATTATTTATACTCTATCGCCTAACGCCGCGTTAAGGGGTGAACAACGCAACGCCACCTAACTTAAACTATTGTGCCATAAACACAAAAACTGAACTATGAGCTAAAACTGCCAAGCGTTGAGAATCCCTCTTGAACGCTTTGTTATGTGCGTACTATTTGGTGCCGCATTTCAATTAGCTGATGCTCACCCACAATCTCTACTTCTTTGATGAACTCAAAACCAAACCTTTCATAGTATTTTCTAAGATAACCATGAGCGTGGATTTCAATAGACTCGGCACCAATATTCTGTGCATGGTCCATTAATGCTTGAACAACTTTTGAAGCAACTCCAACCCCTCGATATGCCTCAGTAACCGCTACCCTAGCCATAATAGAAGAACCGTCTTCTTTCACTGTTAGGCGAGCCGTAGCAATTGGTTCACCTTGTTCCGTTACTAACGCGTGGATTGACTCTTCATCTAATCCATCAAAGTCTAATTCTGTAGGGATCTGTTGTTCAAGTGTAAATACCTGATAACGGATAGATTGAGCCAGCTTGATCAACTCGGAATCATTGCCGATAGTTACTTCCATTGCTATTTTTCCTCCAAGCACATAACGCCTTGTTAAGGTGTGAGGCACGCAATACCTAAGCCACCGCATACCACCTTAACCACTAAAACCAACGCATGACAAAAATGCCACGCGTGCCGAATCACTCTTGAACAATTTGTTAGCATACTTTTTCAATGCTCATAGATCTTTAAGTGATTCTCTTAGTTTATCCATAGTTTGAATTCCAAGTTCACTACTAACCCAACCGTACTGGTCGCCATGAAACCTAGGGAAAATATGCAAATGGTAGTGATCGAGCTCGTTGAAATGAGGTGTCTCTCCATTGTTTTGCATAAAGCCGATACCATCGGGATTGAACTTAGCTTCTATACGTTTATATAAATCTCTTGCAACGTCGGTGATCTCAAAAAACACAGACTCAGGCAGGTCAATGAAAGTACGGTATTGAGTCTTAGGACAAATTAAAATATGCCCAAAGTTGATTGGATCATGGTCTGCAAAAGCTATAACTTGGTCAGATTCGTACACGATGACCGAGTCAATTTCACGATTAACAATTTGTTCGACTATCGTAGCCATCTGAACTCCTATCAAAGTATGCTAACGCCTTGCTAAGGTGTGAGTAACGCAATACAAAAGCTACCGCACAGCGCCTTAATCACATAAGCCACCGCAAAGTAAAAATGCCACGCGTTACGAATCACTCTTAAGCAATTTGTTAGTACATGCGCTACTTCTATTTATGCGCTCCAAGATATTGAAAACTGAGATGATATGAAAGGCTTTGAACACTGAAGTGAGACGGGCAGCTAAAAAACTTAAACTCGGTTAAGAGACGAAAGTTGGCTAGAAGAAAAACGTCCTGAACTCCCCTACTTTTACTGACTTCAAATTAGAAAAGGATTCGATCCTCGAACTTCAACAGCAACACCAAAGAAAGACAATGCTGACTTAGTAAAAGCCACGAAAAAGAAGAAGCACCAAAGGAATAAGCTAAGAGTTAGAAACCGTAAACGGTGAAGTCAAAGCAAACACTCCGCATATAGTGCCACCGGAAAGAACGTGAAAGGTACAAGCTGAAAGGTGTAAAGACGAGCGCAAAAACAGATAAACACCAAAACTTATGACCTTGATGTCAAACCCGTACTAACGCCTTGTTAAGGTGTGAGGCACGCAATACCAAAGCTTCCGCATACCACCTTAACCACTAAAACTAACGCATAGCAAAAATGCCACGTGTGCCGAATCACTCTTGAACAATTTGTTATGTGTTAGATTTTAAAGACTAATTTTTGTTTTTGAGCAATAAGCTCACCATCTTCAAGTGGTTCATATTTCCATTTGGACAACGCTTGTACAGCTACCTTTTCAAAGATTCCCTTTGGGGAGGACTCGATTACAACAATATCAGTCACATCCCCATTTTTAGTAATGTTTAACGTCATGACCACATACCCTGACAGGTTATTCTCTACTGCAACTTTGGGGTATCTCGGCGATACAAACTCTATTGGCTCTAGATCTAAATATTCCGATGAGTAAGTGTTTTCTACAGAACTTGAACACCCTGCTACTAAGATCAAGATAAATAGTTGCAAAAATCTCATAATCTATCTCTGACACATAACGCTCTGTTAAGGTGTGAGCAACGCAATACAGATGCTCCCGCATACCACCTTAAACACTTAAACCAACGCATAGTAAAAATGCCACGCGTTGCGAATCACTCTTAAACAGTTTGTTAGCATGTTGTTTCCGCTACAAACTCATTCACTTGAGAGCGTGTTGTGAAACGTACTTTAGAACCGTGAAAATCTCTGAACAATTGCTGATGGAACTGTCGTGAACTTTTGGATTCTCGAACCGAGTATTCAGAAGCCCATTTTAATAATTCACGAAAATTCTTCTCCGCCTGTTCCTCATTAAGTTGCTTCGAGCTCTCCGAACCACGAGCATAAAGAGAACTTTCACATTCAGACCACTCCAAATCCAAAAACAACAGCATGTCAGAAGAAAAAATAAGCTGTTCAGCTAAAGCACCAAATACTCCCTCAACTACCCAGTTGCATTGAGACTTTATACTAGCAATTTCATTTTCGATTGCTCCGGTGGAGCGTTTTTGATTATAGCCACCTGGCTCCCATACAATCGAGTCCAAGTTAACTTCTTGTAACTGAAGTTTTCGGGATAACTGGTTCGACAACCAACTCTTGCCTGAGCCAGAATTACCGATGATGAGAATTTTCTTCATATTGCTCCCGCATGCTAACGCCGCGTTAAGTGGTGAACAACGCACACCACCTGACCTAAACCATTGTGCCGTAAACACTTAAGCTCAAGCAAACCGAAAGTGCCGAGCGTTGTGAATCCGTCTTAAACGCTTTGTTAGTTTGCGTGCCAAAGTGACACAGAGATTGCTTATTGCACACTTTAAGACCATAATACACATGTGACATTTTGACACAATAGGAGATAACATTATGGCTACTACTTTGCCTCGCATCACCGCTAGAGTTGATGTCGATACACAAGACTTACTTACTAAGGCTGCCGCGATCGCCGGCATGTCTAGCATCAACTCGTTTGTTCTAAGCGCTGCAATCGAAAAAGCTAAACAAGTCATCGAACGTGAGCAGGCTTTAAAACTGAGCCAATCAGATGCGATGTTGCTCATGGAAGCTTTAGACCGCCCTGCTACACAGAACTCAAAGCTAAAAGCTGCTGCTGATCGATACGAGAGCAAGATTCAATGATGAATACGGTACTTCTAGATAAAGCTAAACACGATAGAAACCGATTCAACTGTGGTATCGAAGCTCTCAATAATTACTTAAAAGTAATGGCGAGTCAGCAAGCAAAGAAGGACAACACCAGAACGTTTGTTCTGGAAGATGATAGCGACAACTCACATGTCATTGGTTTTTACACACTAACAATGACACCAATTGACTTAAAGGCATTGCCTGATAAGTTACAGAAAAAGCACCAATCATCCACTTCTGGTGGTCTGATTGCCCGTCTTGCTGTCGATGACCGATACAAAGGGAAAGGCTTTGGTGAGTGGCTGCTTATCGACGCACTCAGAAAGCTATTAGCCGCTAGTGATAGCGTTGCATTTCCAGTTGTTATCGTTGATGCCAAAGACGGAGCAAAACATTTCTATGAACGCTATGGTTTTCAAGCATTTCAAGACACCGAAAACAAACTCTTCATCACCATTGCAGATGTGAGAGCAAGCTTAGGCTAGTTAACCGCTAGCCTTTAGCAAACTAACGCCCAATTAAGGGGTGAACAACGCTTCCCCCCAACCTAAATCATTGTGCCATAAACACTAATTTTGAAGTAGAAGCAAAAATGCCAAGCGTTGTGAATCCCCCTTAAACGCTTTGTTATGTGCGTACTAAAGTTGTGCGTACAATCTCAGCATGTCTTTGTGTTGAATACCATTTTCATAGATTGGCTCTGGATAATTCAGCAAAAAGTAATCTTTGACGATTGAGTCAACCCTAAAGCCAAGACGCTGATAATAAGTCAGTTGATAGCCAAAGGTGCCTGTACCCAGTTCAACACGTGAGATTCCCTTACTTGATAACTGAAACAGAACCGACTTAAGCAATTCAGAACCAACACCTTGACCTTGTAACTTTGGATATGCAGAGACATTGAATATCTCAGCAAGACTATTGGTTTGTGGCTTCACTATGCAAGCAGCTAAAACACGCCCATTATCTAGTACAGCGAAGCACCATGAATCGGATAAATATGAAGAAATACTTGCTTCAGAAGGATCGGCTTCAAGCAGCAAATCTAGCGGAATCTGGCTACTTTTGACTTCGATATATTGCATTTTTCCTCCAAGCACATAACGCCGCATTAAGGTGTGAGCGGCGCTTGGCTATACTTGAGCGAAGCGAAACTGCCAAGCGTTGCGAATCACTCTTGAATGCTTTGTTATGTGCGTGCTAAACGGTAGCGCCTTACCGTACCCTCACTCTCATCTGTGTAGTTACCGAGGTATTCACCACCACAGTTTTCGATGACCTTTTGAGATGCGGGATTGTCAATTGAGCAAGTAACAATAACTGAATCAGTAACAACATGGTCTCGCACCCAAGCAAGCAGAAATGAGGCTACACCCTTACCACGAGCTGACGGTCTAGTTTCGTAGCCAATATGACCAATGACATTTTCTACGTTGGCATTAGTACCTTTGCGAACTCGGATTGCACCTAAAATTTTGGAGTTCGATACACAGTAGTAAGTTGTGCTAGGTAAATATCCCTTTGGTAACTCGCAGATTGCCTTTGAACGTTCGACCAAACCTGACAAATAAGCTGTCGGATCTTGCTCCACACCCGAATATTTTGGAATACCCGACTCTAGGCATTCTTTCGCATAACTCGCTAATAATGGGGCCAAATCAAGGTTGGCCTCTATCACTTCCATGTCAATTTTCCTCATAAGCACATAACGCCTTGTTAAGGTGTGAGGCGCGCAATACCGAAGCTTCCGCATACCACCTTAACCACTAAAACCAACGCATAGTAAAAATGCCACGCGTGCCGAATCACTCTTGAACAATTTGTTATGTACGTGCTAAAGGTACACTACTGACTCCACATTGTTGCCCTCAGGGTCAATCAAAAACGCAGCGTAGTAGTTTGGAGCATAGTGTTTTCGTAAACCAGGCTTACCGTTGCATTTACCACCTAAAGATAACCCCGCTTGATGAAACGCAGAAACTTGTAATTTGTTTGATGCAGAAAAAGCAATATGGCACTTAGAATTACTGACGCCTTTTTCAATTAGAAACCTTACATTTGGCTCGCTCGAAAGCCCAAAGCCAGCAGCATTTTCATCTGACCACTTGAGTTCAATACCCAATGGCTCTAGCACATTCTTGTAAAACACACGACATTCTTCGAATGCAACTACCTTAATTTCAAAATGATCTATCACTCTCAATCCTTTAGAGTTGGTTACAATTTTCCTTAAAGTACTGGTGTACCCCACAAAAAGT
>NZ_JAHGAM010000032.1:0-3085 GCF_030248595.1 Vibrio sp. D417a
ATAACGCCGCATTAAGGTGTGAGCAACGCTGCCACCTTACCTAAACCACACCACCGTAAACACAAAACCCAACACGAAGCTGAAAATGCCATGCGTTGGGAATCACTCTTAAATGCTTTGTTATAGCGCTTTTAGTTGAGTAAACGCTCTGAAACGTCAGGTGGCATAACTGCAGATAGAAGTACTGGAACTGACTCTAGAGCTACAGTTCCGTCCTTTATCTTCCGCTTAATATAGGCTGGGTATTTTTCTGGTAAATATGTTTCTTGAAACCACCTTCGGAACTCAGATAAAGCACCAATTGGATAAGCATTAATTTCAGGATCTAGCTGACGATATGATTCCGGGTATTTGTGAACTATTTTAATACGCTCTCCATGAACCGCCTCTAACCCTTGATCTTTCCAGTATTTAGCCCAATGAATGCCTAAACTTCCATCAGGCATTATCGAGTCATCAACAATAATATTGTTTCGAATTAAAGAAGCAATTATCGTTGTTGCTTCATCAAACATCGTGAAATAACCCTTAGGGCATTCATTATTTAGGACTCGTTCTTGGAAAAGTTTCCAACTTTCCGAAATTAGATCTTGTTCATTGTAATTTAGGCGATCATAGATATATTTTCGCAAACCTAGCTTCGCGGCTCTACGATAATTACGGATCGCCTCAGGCTTGGTCACTTGCGCATAGTGGGCATAATAATCCGTAATTGCCATTACAATTTGTTCTGGCACTGCATGAATTACGCCGGTAATTGAATTTTTACTATCAATTTCAACGTATAAAGTATCTGGAACTGATTCAGATTCGGTCCATTCTTTTATTAGTTCTGTAAGCTGCTGACCACGAATTTTGCCTTGAGCTTCACCCGCAGACCAATCTTGAGCTAGTTGGATAACTGAACTCGGAGCTAAACCACAAAACTTAGCTAACCCTTGCAATGAAAGAAAAGTTTCACCATTAGGCAAAACACCCATACTAATATTATCAACTTCCTGCATTTTAACAGGAACTAAGTTTAGAGGTTGCTGCTTCACGTCATTCTCCATGTAACCTATAAGGCTTTAGGGATGATATGGTACTTAATGCGTATATTTCAATGTTCGACACTAATATTTTTGTGCTACATCTCGGTATGATAGTTGAATTACGCTAAGCGCTATAACGCCCTGTTAAGGTGTGAGCAACGCAATACCGAAGCTCCCGCAAACCACCTTAAACACAAAACCTAACGCATAGTGAAAATGCCACGCGTTGCGAATCACTCTTAAACAGTTTGTTAGAGTATATTTTTCGTGAAGTTTTCAGGGTTGTATATTTTCATGAACTTATCCCTATCTAACGACTCTGCATCTTTCAAAAGGCTTTCAATTTTTTTGTCGACCATATCGACGTACTTTACATAGGATTCGTGTGTTTCAGTCCCAATTGGCAAGGATGGAGAATGCTTATTCTTTTTATGATGCTTTATGTGCCATACAACTATTGCAACATTATGAAATTCCGCTCTAATTTTTTGCCCCCATCGTTCGAGATCAGATAACGATAATGAGTCATTTTTTTGGTTGTTTTTATCAATAGACTTAGCAATTTCATGTAAATCTTCGATGCCGACATTAATTCTGTCAATGTGAGAATGAATTAATTGAAATGAAATTCTTTGAGGCTTGTTAAGACCAAGCACCGCATCTTTATAATGATTTTTAAATATATGGTTCGTTAGATTTAATGGGACTGTAAGCTCAACTCCTTTTAGCGCATATATTTGCAGCGTTCTCGAATATGAATAAAGAGTACGATTAAGCTCACTTTCAATTTCATCTAGTTCTTCCAATAAGCACTTTTTTATCTTTCTTTGTTTCAACTTGTCATTAGCTACATTCGTGAACTGAGCCAACAGCCAGCCTACAAAAACCGCTACTAAACTAAGCAAAACTCTTTCGTTTAGCTCCATAATTTCTCCTATACTCTAACGCCCTGTTAAGGGGTGAGCAACGCAATACCGAAGCTGCTGCACACCTCCTTAAACACTAAAACCAACGCATTGTGAAAATGCCACGCGTTGCGAATCCCTCTTGAACAGTTTGTTATGTGCGTGCTTACGTTATGCACCAGACCGCTTTACACGCTTGGCACCAATAAAAAACCGATATTTACTTTGTTGAAGCAAGTCCAAGTGACGCTCAAACTTAGGCACACCGTTGGATAAAGAAAGATGATAGACAATTCCATTACCAGCATATACGCCAACATGTGCTCCATATGAGTCTGTAGAGTCGTTATACATCATGATATCTAACGGCTTAAACTCAGTAACCACCTCACTAAACTCCGAGTCATCCCACAGTTCACTAGAACGGTAGTTAGGTGGATTTAGACCGAAGTCTCTGAGCAGGTTATAAGCAAAGACCTGGCAGTTAGCTCCAAGCGTTAAGTCTGAATCATCTTTGCAACCCGGTATGCGGGATGAAACATATCTTACATTTTTGAATCTATCGGGAATATCCATTTCCATTTTCTCCCAAAGCACATAACGCCCAATTAAGTTGTGAGCAACGCTGCCACATTACCCAAGCACTTCACCGTAACCACCAAACCTATTGAAACCGAGAGCGCCGAGCGTTGCGAATCAGCTTGAATTGCTTGTTATGCAAATTTTTCACGACGCATCGTTGTAATCGAATACCCCATTTCACGATACTTTTCACAACGTTGTTGTAGAAACTCCGGATACTGACTTTCTTCAACTTCATTGAAGCCAATATGCTTGTAGAAATCTGTTACATGAGCAAGTGGCATACAATAGGCGGTACGCAAATTTAAAACAGGCTCAATGTGCTTAAGAAATTGGAGTCCTAAACCTTGACCTTGAAACTCACTTGCAATGTACATGCCCCTGAGTATCGTCACATCATTGATAAGCTCAACTTTCACTGAGCCGATAATCGCACCATCGTTGAGGCAGATAAATGCTCTTTCAGTATTAGACCAAGCGCTATGATAGCCCTGCTCTTTATAGAATTGACCAACAGCGTCTTTCATAGAGCTATCGGCTTCAAAAATTCTCATTTTTACTCCATTT
>NZ_JAHGAM010000033.1:0-76189 GCF_030248595.1 Vibrio sp. D417a
GAAGCAGAAGCAGAAGCAGAGGGAAAAGTAGTGTTAGCGAGAGGTCCTTCAACTTTAAACTCAGGCACAGGTTTTTGTCTTGAACAAACGGGGAGCTCTGGTAAAGAATTTGATGAAATCGAGAACGCTTCATCGATTACATTGGATGCCGCAAATTATTTTAAACCTGAATACGTTGATAGGCTCACTCAACTTGCTAAAGACATCCTTATCGAACGCCCTGGTACTACACTGCATGCACTTACCCTCGAAATAGCCAACCTACATGGCTTAACACGTACAAGCAAAAAGCAACTCGAGTATATGAGAAAAATACTTGATACTTTCGCTGGTATCAAAGAGAGCGATGGGTACTCTCCAACACTCTGGGTTTCGCCGAGTAATATGGTCGATTTGATTGAGTGGCGGGGTGTAGAGGCATTCGGTTATGAACGAAAGTGGAATGAGCTGTCGTATGAGGAGGCTTTGGGGCTTGCTAAGTTTGCGATTCAGAAGAACCCAGAAGCGCCAATAGATGTTATTTGTGATGAGTTAAATATTAAGAGACGTCATGAGACATCCTTGAACCAATTTGCTATTTGGCTAAAAACCGTTAATGAATTTGACGATCAGAAATAGCTAATACATATGCTTGTCAGGCCTGATTCCTCAAAGCTTAGGAACTGACAAGCTTTTCTCGAATCTTTTATATACGCAGTTAGATTAAATCATTAACAAGGATGTGTAATGAGAAATAGAAAATGGATATTTGCGGCTATTTTGCTTATTGGAGGACCTTCATTATTGCCCTTTAGTTTGGAAGTAATCTCAATAATTGAGCTGTTTGGTCTTTTGGGTTTGTGGACAATTTATTCATCTTACGCTGAATATTTGGTGAATCACCCTTGGTTTAAAAGAGGTCTGCGTTTAGCAACCAGTTGGGACTTTCAGCCTCAAATGCTGTTCTCTCTGAGAGAGCTTAGGGCATGTCCACAGTTAGTTTTCCACATGCTTCCTGTTCAAAGTGTGATGATCTGGGCTTTGAACATTATGTTTTGGGCGAGTGTGGCTTGGTGCTACAGAATTTAAGCGAACAAATTGTTCAAGAGGGGTTCGCAACGCATGGCATTTTTACTGTGCGTTGGTTTTAGTGATTAAGGCGGTATGCAGTGGTATCAGTATTGAGTCGCTCACCCGTCAACAAGACGCCAAACAGTAAGGATGATGGATGATTAAAGCGCAAATATTTGATGTATTTTGTGATGAGTTAGCTCAAGGTAATCCATGTGGCGTTGTCGAACTAAATCACTGGCTGAGTGATTCTGAATTACTTCAAATCACTCATCAGGTCGCTCAACCTGTCACATCATTTATGGTTCAGTCTGGCAGTGACTACCACATTCGCTGGTTTAGCCTAGAAGGAGAGATCAACCTATGTGGACACGGAAGTTTGGGCGCAGGCGCTGCAATCATTTCCAACTATCATCAGAATGAGGTCATTCTAAAAAGCCAGTATGGCCATATTACCGTTACTGGACTGGATGGAATGTACAGGATCGTGATGCCAAGTTGGCAAGCCAAGCCTCATGCCATCCCCTTGGGTATTTCAGGCTTTTCCAATGACCCCTTAGATGCTTTTACAACGCGTGATTTGGTTGTTGTTCTCGAATCCGAAGATGATGTTGTTCGCTATCAACCTAACTTTGATGAGCTGATTAAAATGGATGAGTTTCATGCGGTCATCGTGACGGCTCAAAGCTCTGATAGTGGCTATGTGCTGCGTTACTTTGCACCTAAAATCGGTATTTCAGAAGATCTTGCCACAGGCTCGGCTCAGTGCTCATTAGCGCCTTATTGGTTTGAAAAGCTGGGCAAAGAAAAATTGACGGCTCGTCAGCTATCTCGTGCTGGTGGTTATTTTGAAGTGGCTCGTGGTTCAGAATCTACGATCGTATTGTCTGCACACGTGAAAAGTCGGACTTGAATGCAAACGCCTCTAGCTCTTACACAAGATCTAGAGGCATCCATTTTTTATTGACTTAAAAATGCCGCGCTAAGATTTTAACCCTGCAGCGGTCATCATGACGCGAAATAACATAGACACTAACCCTAATGCAGCGACGCTAACGACCCAAATTCCAACCATCCAAGCCCATTGTCGGCACCAATTTTTGATTTTCATACTCACTCCTTATCAACTCGTTAATGGTACGCTTCGTCTTCTTTCACTTTTCCAGAGAAGACGTAATAACTCCAAAAGGTGTAAGCCAGAATGATCGGGATGATGATCACTGCTCCAACGAGCATAAAGCGCTGACTGCTTGCAGGAGCCGCTGCTTCCCATATTGATATGCTAGGAGGAATGATATTTGGCCAGATACTGATGCCAAGCCCAGCGAACCCGAGAATCACGATCACCAATGCCATCACGAAAGGGCTGCGCTCTTTACGCTTTTTAACGGAGTCGGCAATCTTCAAACATACCAGCCCAGTAATGGCAGGTACGGGCAGTAAGTAGAACAAATTAGGCAGAGAAAACCATCTTTCCGCAATGGCAGGGTAAGCAAGTGGAGTCCAAGTGCTCACAATGACTAATGCGGAGATCATCGCCAGTAGTGTTTTGTTAGTGAAGCGGTACATCGTGTTTTGCAGTTCACCTTCCGTCTTCATGATGAGCCATGTGCTACCAAGCAGCGCGTACGTTGCGACTAAACCCAAACCACAAAAGATGGGAAAAGGGCTGAGCCAGTCGAGTTGGCTACCTACGAAGACGCGGTTTTCCACCGCAAAGCCTTGAATTACCGCACCAACAACTGTGCCTTGGAAAAACGTGGTTAAAATCGAGCCGACCATAAAAGAGCGATCCCAGAACTTTAAGTGGTTTTCCAATGCTTTAAAGCGAAACTCAAACGCTACGCCACGAAAGATCAAAGCAATCAACATCAACGTCAAAGGGATGGTTAGCGCTTCAATTATTACCGCGTAAGCCATCGGAAAAGCGCCAAATAGAGATGCGCCTCCAAGCACAATCCAAGTTTCGTTGCCGTCCCAAACTGGCGCGACACTGTTGACCATGACGTCTTTTTGTTTTTCATCCTTGATGAAGGGCATCAGTATTCCAATACCCAAATCGAAGCCATCCATGATGATGTACATCAAAGTGGCAAAAACAATGATCGCGAACCAAATCACGGATAAATCAAAATGCATATTTTCTACCTTCACTTTGTGACAAATTCTAAATGCGACCTGAAACGGTCGTCATGTCGTGCTCATCGTGTTCGATTGCATCGGGGCCTTTCTTGATTTGGTGGATCATGTAGTAATAACCAAAACCAAATACCAAGCTGTATACAACAAGGAAACACAGCAGGCTGATGCTCATTTGTAGGTCTCCGTGTGCAGAAACCGCATCACGCGTTTTTTGTACGCCATACACGACCCAAGGTTGCCGACCAACCTCTGTCGTAAACCAGCCAGCGAGTATTGCGATAAGACCAGATGGCCCCATAAACAATGAAAACTTGAGGAACCAACGCGAAGTATAAAGCGTGTTCTTTTTTCGTAACCATATGCTGTAGAAGCTTTGAAAAATCATCAGAAGTCCTAGCCCGACCATGATTCGAAATGACCAAAAGACGATAGGTGAGTTCGGTCGTTCCTCTTTCGGGAAGTCTTTCAGCGCCGGGATTGGCTCAGTTAAACTGTGGCGTAGGATCAAACTTCCTAAAACAGGAATTTCTAAGGCATAGTCTGTGCGTTCTTGTTCCATGTTTGGCATGCCGAACAATATCAATGGGGTTGGTTTGCCATCGCTGTTATCCCAATGTCCTTCGATGGCAGCGATTTTGGCGGGCTGGTGTTCCTGAGTGTTTAGCCCGTGCACATCGCCAATCACGGCTTGGAGTGGCGCAAGGAACACTAAGATCCCGAGCGACATCGAAAACATGGTTTTTACCGCAGTCGATTGATTGCCTCTCAATAAATGCCAAGCGGCTGACGCGCCTACAAAGAGTGCTGAACTGACGAAAGCCGCGACGCTCATGTGCGCCAAACGATAAGGAAATGAAGGATTGAAAACGATAGCAAACCAGTCGGTTGGCACCACACGTCCGTCGACAATTTCATAGCCTTGTGGCGTTTGCATCCAACTGTTGGAGGCGAGAATCCAGAACGTCGAAATGATCGTTCCTAACGCCACCATCGAGGTTGCAAAAAAGTGCAGCTTTTCGCCGACGCGACGCCACCCAAACAGCATTACGCCAAGAAATCCGGCTTCGAGAAAGAAAGCCGTTAACACTTCATAAGTCAGTAATGGGCCTGTGATAGAACCAGCGAAGTCGGAGAAACCACTCCAGTTGGTGCCGAATTGATAGGCCATGACAAGACCAGATACAACACCCATTCCAAAGTTAACCGCAAAAATTTTCGACCAGAAGTGATAGAGCTTTTGGTAATCGGGATTACGTGTTTTTAGCCATAAGCCTTCCAGCACGGCGAGATAGGTGGCCAAACCTATGGTGATAGCGGGGAAAATAATATGAAAGGATACCGTAAAGGCGAACTGTATCCGTGCAAGCATAAATGCGTCGAGGCCAAACATTAAACTTCCTTTGATCTTTTAAGTTTTATGAGAGAGCTATTTTAAAAGGAGCGGAATGAGGGAAGTAGGTACAGACAGTGACTATAAACCTATAACAGATTAAATATTGAAGTGTTATTATTTTGAATTCGGCTTTATGGAAGGGGATTTGCGTTTGGCGAAGTATCAAGAGTTAGTGGAACAGCTTAAAAGGCAGATAAAATCGGGGATATGGCATCCGGGTGACAAGCTGCCTTCGCTGCGTCGCCAATCTGAACACTCGGGTTTGAGCTTGATGACGGTGTTGCACGCGTATCAAATTCTGGAATCTCAAGGCTGGGTCACGTCACAGCCGCGATCTGGTTATCGAGTCGCGCCCAATATTAAGAGCTCAAATGAACCCCAAGCGCCAGCCGCGGTTTCGTGGACTGAGCAGGTAGACATCAATGAGTTTATCTTTGATGTTCTGCAGGCGAGTAAAAATCCATCCATGATCAATTTTGGCTTTGCCTATCCAGACCCAAGTTTGTACTCACGATATCACGTGAATCGGGCGATGAGCGCAGCCGCTCGCAATATGCCGATTTCCACCACCTTTGATAACTTACCGCCGGGAAACGAGCAATTACGCACCATCATCGCGAAGCGTTATGCTGCGAAAGGCATTGAAATTTCACCCGATGAAATTGTCATTACGGCAGGCGCGCTGGAGGCGTTAACGCTCAGTTTGCAAGCCTGCACAAGACCGGGAGATTGGGTGGTTGTGGAGTCGCCTGCATTTTATGGTGCATTGCAATCCTTAGAGCGGTTAGGTTTGAAAGCGCTCTCAGTAAGAACAGACCCAGTCACGGGCATTGACCTAGACTCATTGGAACGAGCGCTGCAAACACACGATGTGAAAGCGTGCTGGCTGATGTCGAACTTCCAGAATCCTCTGGGTTTTACGCTTTCTAACGAGAAAAAACAAAAGCTGATTGAACTGACACAGCGATATAACGTGCCAGTGATTGAAGATGACGTGTACAGCGAACTGCATGCAGGGAATGACTCGGTTTATCCACTAAGAATGTTTGATGACACGGGCAATACCATGTTGTGCTCCTCGTTTTCAAAATCATTAATCGCAGGGCTACGTATTGGTTGGGTTGCGGCGGGAAAGCGGGCGCTAGAGGTACAAAAGTTACAGTTAATGAGTACATTAGCGACGAGTGCACCAGTGCAAATGACATTGGTACACTATTTAACAAGCCGCAATTATGAATCTCATTTGAAGCAGTTACGGAAAAAGCTGTTTGAACGTAAAAGTAAGATGACGGTTCTGCTTAGTGAGCTGTTACCTGAAGCAGTCAAAGTGTTAAGCCAAAGCGGTGGGTACTTTATTTGGTTAGAGCTTCCCAAGCATATTGATGCCTTGCAGATATATCGAGAAGCGCTAAAAGGTAATATCAGCATCGCACCGGGAAAGATGTTCAGCCTGACAGAACAATACGATCACTGTATTCGTCTTAACGCTTCTTTTGAGCTCAATGACAAATATGTTCATGCTCTCAATCTGCTCGCTAATATTATTCGCGAGCATTTGGCGAAATAGCGACTTTCTTCAGTTTTTTGGTTTAATGGAGCGCGCCGGATTTCCAACAACTCGATCGCCCGGCGCAACGTCTTTGGTTACGACAGAGCCAGCGCCGACGACGGCCTCATCGCCAATGGTCACGCCCGGCAGTATGATAGCGCCCCCACCAATCCAAACGTTATTGCCGATTTTTACCGGTTTGGCGATCTCATCTCCGGCGAAGCGTCTTTGTGTATCGAGTGAATGAGCGGCTGTGTAAATTTGCACTCTAGGCCCAATCATGACGTTCGCGCCAACCTCAACCTGCCCATTGTCCAGAATAATGGCATCCCAGTTGATGTAGGTGTTTTCTCCGATGGACAAGTGACAACCGTAGGTAAGTTGAAGCGGTGGCTCTATACAGGCGCTGTTTTCTAATTGGACGCCCATTTCTGCCAATAGTTGTCTACGTATATCTGGGTTTGGCTCGTGGTTAAATTGGAAGACAAGCTGCGCGGTTTTGGCGCGCATTAGCTTTAGTTCTTCATCCAGACAATTATAGGTTTCTCCAGAGCGCATCCGAGTCAGTTCTGACATGACAATCATTCCATCAATGTTATTTGCAATAAGGTGCATAATAAATGAGAGTGATTCGAAGTGAAAATTTGATGCTTAAAAATCAGAAAGTTATCACTGATTTGCCTTGCGTCTCAAGTTGGTTGATTGGCTCGTTTAGTTCACAAAGACGTACTCCCTAAATGGCTTAATCGGTTGAAGCCAAAGTGGGAAACCACTCGAAGCGTTTTACGTAGATTACTATATAGTTAATAAGAAGAACTTAATTGAGCCGCTTGCGCTATCGATTGGGCTAAAAATATAAGACTTATGCGCTCTGGCTTGCTGGCAACGATGAATCAAGAGTGAGCACTTTATGTTCGAACGGGTCATTTCATTTTTAGAAACAACACTGTTTACCTTTAACGAACAACCTATCACGTTGTGGGCGATATTGATGGTGCCGACATGGGTCATTGTCGCTTTATGGTTATCCAAAATTTTGATCAAAACCGTTACGTCAAGAATGTCTTCATCGGGGAAAGACCCAAACGTGATTCATTTGGTTAAACGGATATTATTTGTCATCGCTCTCGCCATTATTTTTATGACCACACTTTCGATGATAAATGTGCCAATTACCGCGTTTGCCTTTCTGTCTGGTGCCATCGCTATCGGCTTCGGTTTTGGTGCGCAAAACATCATTAACAACTTCATAAGTGGCTGGATTTTGATTGGTGAAAAGCCAATCCGAATTGGGGACTTTTTAGAGGTTGAGGGCGCCAAAGGCACTGTCGAGCAAATAAATACACGCTCAACGAGAATCAGACGAACCGATGGTGTTCATATGCTCATACCCAACAGTCAGTTGATTGAGAACGTGGTGATCAACTGGACGTTATGCGACAGATTAGTTCGTGGCTCTGTCGTCGTCGGTGTCGCGTATGGGAGCGATGTCAAACAGGTTGCTGCCTTAATGGCGGAAGTGACTTCGCAGCAAGCGCAAGTTCTGAGTTCGCCAGCGCCAGATGTGTTTTTTCAAGACTTTGGTGACAATGCTTTGATCTTCGAATCTTATTTTTGGATTAACTCAACGGTTGAGGGCGGTATTCGCTCGGTCGCAAGTGCCATGCGTTTTGAAATCTACGAAGCTTTCGAAAAGCACGGCATTGAAATCGCGTTTCCACAACGAGATGTGCACATTGATGGGCAAATCAAGTTGTCTAGGGAGAGAAACGGATAGGGCGATAAGCGGTATTGGTGTTCTTATCTTGGTGTCGAGTAACCATAGCGAGGCGGTCACAACACGGATTCACCTCGCTAGAAACCAGTTTGAAGGCGTTATTGGTTGTCCCACATGACTTCGCATTCTTCTTTGATTGCTGATTTTAGCAACTCAATCAGAGGAAACGCTCTGCGTCCTAGGCTTACCGCGGGCTCTGCTTGTTCTTCCTCTTCGTCTACATCAGTAGGGAGGTTTTCTTCAGCTGCATTTTTCGCAGATAGAGCAGAAGTTAATTTTGATAGCGCGTCAGGAACATCTTGAGCGGAAATTGATCCCGGCACAGTGCCGCTGTGCCCCATCATTTTGAGCATATCTAATGCAATATCACCAAACATTGTGACGTTTGAGTGGCTTCGACAACGAAATGTTATGAGCATTTACCTGATCCTGTTTTATATGTTCGCTTTGAAACTAAATTGTAGCTGAAATCAGACACTAATTAATGTGATGAAGACCGTTGAGCGTTAAGGTTTTTATGAGTAACAACAAAAAACGGGCACGTACGTCTGCATGCCCGTTGAAATACATTACCTGATTGGTTGTTGATGATTTACAAGCTATACGGATCGCCCAGAGCTAATGCGACCCTAGAAGCAGGAGACTTTCCTAACGCACGGCAAATTTGCCAACCCGCTTCATTGATGACGCTAAGGTCAACGCCTGTTTCAATCCCAAGTTGCTCACACAGATAAAGTACATCTTCCGTTGCAACATTGCCACTAGCTCCTTTCGCGTAAGGGCAGCCGCCGAGCCCCGCTACTGCGCTATCAATGGTGTTGATGCCCATTAACAAGGCTTGATAGATATTGGCTAATGCTTGCCCATAAGTGTCATGAAAATGTACTGCGAGCGCGTCTTTTGGCAGTAGCGTTAACAACGAATCCAGCATGGCGATAACGCGATTAGGCGTTGCTTTACCGACAGTATCACCGAGCGAAATCTCATAACATCCCATATCAAACAACGTATTGGCGACCTTGGTAGTTTGCTCTGGCTTGATTACTCCCTCATATGGGCACACCATGGTACAAGACAAGTACCCGCGTACAGGAATGTTATGCTGGTTCGCCAATTCGATAACGGGCTCAAATCGAGCGAGACTTTCGGTAATGCTGCAGTTGATGTTCTTCTGGCTGAACGTTTCTGAAGCGGAGCCAAATACCGCAATTTGCTTTACACCGCTTTCCAGCGCACGTTCTAACCCTGCGAGATTTGGTGTGAGAGCGCTATAAACCACGTCAGGCTTTTTTGAGATACCAGCAAACACCTGATTGGAATCGGCCATTTGAGGCACCCACCTTGGAGAGACGAAAGATCCCGCCTCAATATGCTTTAAGCCACTGCTGCTTAGTTGGTTAATCAAACGGATTTTATCAACCAGCGTCACTGCCGTTTCATTTTGCAGACCATCACGAGCGCCGACTTCGACGATATTAACCTTCGCTGGTAGCATATTCGCGCTCCTTATCTTCACTGACGTTATCCGATATCAAAGACAAATTCAGCAGTATGGAACCGTGCTGTACTTGGTCCCCGTGCTGATAAAACAATTCGTCGACTGTTGCTGCGACCGGAGCTGTGATGGTGTATTCCATTTTCATTGCTTCGAGTACCAAAAGCGGATCGCCCGCCGCCACTTCGTCACCTTTAGCCACCATAACTGCTGAAATTATGCCGTTGAGTGGTGCGGTTGGACTTAGTTCATCATCTACATCTTTTGCAGAGTCAAAGTTAGGTTGATGAGCGAACGTGCGCTGCTGACCAAGATAAAATAGTGTTGTTCTTTGTTCATCGCTAAGTGCATTAAAGGTGTAACGCACATTATCAATATCGACGATAATCTGGTTGTCACTTTCAAGCAGGATGACCTGATGCAGCTCCTCACCACATCGGACAGTGAAGTGAGATCCTGTATCTTGCGATGATTGTTGCAAACGTACCTGATGGTTGGCATTGGCATCCGTGAAGTTAAATCGGTAAACGTTGTCAACTGACAGTCTAAAACCTCGTCTGGTTGGCGCGGGTAATGTTGAGCTGTCTGATTTTGAAATGAGATCATTCCGGTGAGCAACCGCCGCCAATGTAAGCCAGATTGAATCCGACACGTCTTGCTGCTCATTTATGCCTTGTTGATGTGTTACGAGGAAACCTGTATCGAGCTCAATCTCGGCAAAGGCTGGCTGCGAAATAATACTGTGCAGATAACCAATGTTTGTCGTTACGCCACGTACGTGATATTGAGTTAACGCCTGCTTAATCTGCTTTAGGGCGATATCACGAGTTTGCCCCCAGACGATCAGCTTGCTGATCATTGGATCGTAATATTCGCTGATGCTATCGCCTTGGGTAACACCGCTATCAACTCGTACGTACGCTAGGCGCACATTACTGTCTGATACGGGTTCTTTTAAGTAGTCAATGCGGCCAGTCGACGGCATAAAGTCATTGTCTGCATCTTCGGCGTAAATTCGCAGCTCGATTGAATGACCGTTGTGAGTGATTTCAGATTGTGAGATCGGTAAATGCTCGCCAGCCGCAACTTTGAATTGCCACTCCACCAAATCAACGCTGGTGATCAATTCAGTGACAGGGTGTTCAACTTGCAGACGGGTATTCATCTCCATGAAGTAGAATTGACCTCGGCTATCGAGTAAGAACTCCACCGTGCCAGCGCCAACATAGTCGATCGCTTGAGCGGCCTGAACCGCGGCTTCACCCATTTGTTTACGAAGTTCATCACTAAGACCGGGGGCTGGCGCTTCTTCGACTACTTTTTGGTGACGACGCTGAATGGAACAATCACGATCAGAAAGATAGACACAGTTGCCATGCTGGTCAGCGAATACCTGAACTTCCACGTGGCGAGGCTGCAATATGCATTTTTCGATTAGAAGCTGCTTATCGCCAAAACTTGAAAGTGCTTCACGCTGCGCACCATCGATAGCCAGCGGCATTTCGGCTGTGCTGTTGACCACTCGCATGCCTTTACCGCCGCCACCTTGTGTCGCTTTAAGCATCACTGGATAACCGATTTTTTCCGCTTCGGCTAATAAGTGCTCAACGCTGTTGTCTGTGCCGTGATAGCCCGGAACCAAAGGCACGTTCGCCTCTGACATAATGGCTTTGGCTTGTGACTTCGAGCCCATCGCCTCAATTGCGCTGGTGGAAGGGCCAATAAAGACGATGCCATTTTCGCTGCACGCTTTGGCTAGTTTCGGGTTCTCGGAAAGAAAACCATACCCAGGGTGGATAGCATCGGCTTGCCATTTTTTCGCAGCACCGATAATCGCATCGATATCAAGATACGACTCACTCGCCGGAGCAGGGCCGATAAATTCAGCGAAATCTGCTTGTTTAACATGTAAGCTGCTGCGATCCGCTTCGGAATAGACGGCAACTGTCTCGATGGCCATGCTTTTTGCGGTTTTAATGATTCGGCAGGCAATTTCACCGCGGTTTGCGATCAGTATTCTTTTAAACATGATTCCTCCAATTGGCGGCGCGCTTTTCAAAAAATGCAGCTAGTCCTTCTTGTCCTTCGCTGGACATGCGGGCGGTTGCAATAGCTTGGCTGGTGTATTCAATTAATGAGTGATCGATAGGTTGATTGTCACAACGTAAGCAGAGTGCTTTTGCTGCCTGCATGGCTTGTGGACCGTTGTTGAGCAGGTGATCAATGGTGCGATTGACGGCTTCACGTGGTTGAGCGTCTATCTGATGAAGAATACTCATCGATAGCGCAGTCTCGGCATCAATCAGTTCCGCGGTTAAAAAGTAGCGTCGGCTTTGTCGTTGTCCAATCGCTCGAATGACGTAGGGTCCGATGGTGGCGGGTAACAAACCGAGTTTCACTTCACTCAAACAGAAGCGGCTTTCAGGTGTACCGATAGCGATATCGCAGCAGCAGATAAGCCCAAGTGCGCCGCCAAATGCAGCGCCATGCACCATAGCAATGGTTGGTTTGCTAAAGGTATCCAGTTTGTGCAAGAGCAACGCTAACTGCTGTGCATCTTGCAGATTTTCCCCCTCGGTTTTGGTTGCCATTGACTGCATCCAGCCAAGATCCGCACCCGCAGAAAAGTGTTTACCTTGCGCCGTTAGTACCAATGCACGTAGAGAGTTGTCTCTCTCAAGTTTTTCCAAGATTTCGATAAGTGAAGCAATTAATTCATCATTAAACGCGTTGTGTTTCTCTGGTCGATTGAGGCTCAACCAAGCAACGCCATTGTTGTCTTTTTCAAGCAGTAGTCCGGTCATGTGACTTCCTTTGTCTGACATTTCAGTCTGTATTTCAATGCTCGCTAACCATTACTTGTTAAACATCGGTATTCGCGAGGAGTTAAGGTTTGCCTTGCATCCGACTACATACGGAAGATGCCAAATTTACTGTCTGGTATCGGCGCATTAAGCGCAGCAGACAGAGCAATGCCCACAACATCACGTGTTTTTGCAGGATCAATAATGCCATCGTCCCACAGGCGAGCACTGGCGTAATACGCATGGCTTTGAGTCTGGTACTGCTGCGCGATAGGACGCTTAAACGCTTCCTCTTCCTCTGCGCTCCAGCTTTCACCTTTGCGAGTTTTGATATCGCGGGTCACTTGCGCCATCACGCCAGCCGCTTGCTCTCCACCCATGACGGAGATGCGCGCGTTTGGCCACATCCACATCATGGTTGGATCATAAGCGCGGCCACACATGCCGTAGTTTCCTGCGCCATACGATCCACCAATCACTACGGTAAACTTCGGCACGTCTGCACACGCAACAGCAGTTACCATTTTCGCACCATGTTTGGCGATGCCTTCGGCTTCGTACTTCTGACCGACCATAAAGCCCGTTATGTTCTGCAAGAAAAGCAGAGGAATTTTGCGCTGTGCACATAGCTCAATAAAATGCGCCCCTTTCTGCGCCGACTCTGAAAATAGAATGCCGTTGTTAGCGACAATGCCAATCGGCATACCGTGAATATGGGCAAAGCCACAGACCAAGGTTTCGCCGAACAAGGCTTTAAATTCATCGAACTGGGAATCATCAACAATTCGGGCAATGACCTCTTTAACATCAAACGGCTTTTTGAGATCGGTTCCGACGATGCCGTACAGCTCTTGGGCAGGAAAACGCGGCTCCAGTGGCGTTTTTTGCTTGAGTTGGACGGGTTTCAAGTGGTTAATTTGAGAAACCGCTTGTCTTGCCAACTCTAACGCGTGGTGATCATTTTCTGCGTAATAGTCCGCCACGCCAGAGGTGCGACAGTGAACGTCTGCGCCACCAAGATCTTCCGCGCTGACTTCTTCACCTGTCGCTGCTTTTACAAGAGGTGGACCTGCCAAAAAAATCGTGCCTTGTTCTTTGACTATGATGGATACGTCGCACATGGCAGGAACATAAGCGCCGCCAGCGGTACATAGCCCCATGACCACCGCAATTTGTGGAATGCCTTTGGCCGACATACGGGCTTGGTTGTAGAAAATACGGCCAAAATGGTCTTTATCTGGGAATACCTCATCTTGGCGGGGTAGGTTAGCGCCGCCAGAATCGACTAAGTAAACACACGGCAGTTGGCATTTTTCTGCAATTTCCTGTGCTCTTAAGTGCTTTTTCACGGTAAGTGGGTAGTAACTGCCGCCTTTTACCGTCACGTCGTTCGCGACGATCATGCACTCAGTGCCGTCAATCACACCCACACCTGCAACCACTCCAGCACATGGAACGTAATCTGGATACACATCCCAGCCAGCAAACTGACCAATTTCTAGAAAGGACGAACCAGGGTCGAGTAGGGCAAGAATGCGCTCACGAACCGGAAGTTTGCCTTTCTTCTGCTGATGTTCTCTAGCTTTTTCACCGCCACCATCTTCTATTTGGGCAGTCACGGTATAAAGTTGATCTACAAGCGACACCATAGAGCGGTAGTTTTCCTGATACTGCTCTGAATGGGTATTAATTTTGGTCGTCAAACAAGCCATAAATAGCCGATCTCCATTCGGTAGACGGGTGACACCACCCGTCTTTATCTATGTTGAATAAGATTTAGGTTGAATAAGGAAGTTATTTAGAGTCAGAGCGCCTAGGTATGATGATTAGGCGCTTTCGTTAAACAATTCGCGACCAATAAGCATGCGGCGAATTTCTGAAGTGCCCGCACCAATTTCATATAGCTTGGCATCACGCAACAAACGACCAGTATCAAACTCGTTGATGTAACCATTACCGCCAAGTAACTGAATCGCATCCAACGCCATTTTGGTTGCCAGTTCCGCACTGTAGAGGATCGCGCCAGCAGAATCTTTACGGGTGGTTTCACCCCGATCACAAGCGGCAGCGACGGCGTAAACATACGCTTTAGCGGCATTCATTTGTGTGTACATATCCGCGATTTTTGCTTGAACTAGCTGGAATTCACCGATGGATTTACCGAACTGTTTTCGGTCGTGAATGTAAGGCACAACGATATCCATACACGCCTGCATGATGCCAAGTGGGCCACCCGCAAGCACCACGCGTTCGTAGTCGAGGCCGCTCATCAATACTTTCACGCCTTGGTTTTCTGCGCCGAGAATATTCTCCGCAGGGACTTCACAGTTTTGGAAGACCAGCTCACACGTATTCGAGCCGCGCATACCCAACTTGTCGAGTTTTTGTGCTTGAGTAAATCCAGGGAATCCGCGTTCCACAATAAATGCCGTGATGCCTTTGGAGTGCTGGCTTGGGTCGGTTTTTGCGTAGACAACATAGGTGTGTGCATCAGGGCCGTTGGTGATCCACATTTTGTTGCCATTTAATAGGAAAATATCGCCTTTACGTTCGGCTTTAAGCTGCATAGAGACCACATCAGAGCCGGCGCCGGGTTCACTCATAGCAAGGGCGCCGATATGTTCACCGGAGATGAGCTTAGGTAGGTATTTCTCTTTTTGCGCTTGTGTGCCGTTACGGTGGATTTGGTTGACGCAAAGGTTGGAGTGAGCGCCGTAACTTAACGCAACCGAAGCGGATGCTCGGCTGATTTCTTCCATAGCGATAACGTGGGCGAGATAGCCCATGCCTGCACCACCAAACTCTTCGCTGGTGGTCACACCTAAAAGACCCATGTCACCTAATTTGGACCAAAGATGGTTTGGAAAGTCGTTAGTTTGGTCGATAGATTGCGCTAGCGGCGCAATTTCTCTTGCAGCAAAACTATTGATTTGCTCGCGAAGCAAATCGGTATTTTCGTCATAAACAAAGTTCAGGGAAGAGTAGGTAGATTTCATTGCGTGTCCTTGCCTTTACGTCACCTACATCCCAGAGTTGAGGTGTTAGGTGACTTTTTCGCCTTTCATGGATCTCAGTGTGTTTTGGCATCGCAACTGCGCAGCATTTAACTCCATCATTACCGCTTGAATGTCGTTTGCTTGCTGTTGCAATGCTGCCTTCTTCTCTTCGATCAACCGAATCATATAGTTCAACTGCTCAGTACTTTGATCGGTATCGTAGAGTTCAAATAACTCCTTGATATCTGCAAGAGAAAAGCCCAATCGCTTACCTCGCAAAATCAGTTTTAGTCGAATTCGATCGCGACCATTGTAGATTCGAGTGTTGCCTTTACGTTCTGGAGTTAGGAGACCTAAATCTTCGTAGAAGCGAATGCTTCGAGTAGTAATGTCGAACTCTTTCGCGAGCTCGCTGATCTTAAATGTGTTCATTCCTTAACCTTACGACTTTCGTATAACATTCACATGAATATACAATTCGTTAACGTTAAAGTAAACAAACAACATCCACTCTTGAGCCTTGATATCACTCGCATTTACTCAAAATCAAAGAGTCACTCGAACAAATAATAACCTCAAACTTGACGTTAACGTAAATGTTAGTATAGTTATGACGTAAACGTCAACAAAAGGTTAATGGAATGAAAAATGAAACATGGATTGTTGCCGCTAAGCGAACGCCTATCGGCTCTTTTCAAGGTGCATTAGCTTCAACAGATGTCACGGAACTTGGTGCGAAAGCCATTCAAGGGGCGCTAGCCGAAAGCCAACTCGATGTGCACAAAATAGACGAAGTGTTGATGGGGTGCGTTTTACCCGCCGGTGTGGGGCAAGCGCCTGCAAGACAAGCAAGTCTTAAAGCTGAAATGCCACAATCGATTGGTTGTACGACACTGAACAAAGTTTGTGGATCGGGTATGAAAACCGTCATGCTGGCATATGACCTTATTCAATCTGGTAATGCGCATGCTGTCATCGCTGGTGGCATGGAAAACATGTCGTCTTCTCCTTATCTATTAAAGAAAGCGCGTGATGGTTTCCGTTTAGGTCACGAGCAAGTGCTTGATCACATGTTTTATGACGGGTTGCAGGATGCCTACCAAGGCGAGCTGATGGGTGTCTTTGCAGAACAGACGGCGCAAAAGTATCAGTTCAGCCGTGAAAGTATGGATGCCTGGGCGCAACAGTCGGTGACTCGTGCGCAGCAAGCAATCGAACAAGGTTTGTTCAAAGAAGAGATCGTGCCTGTTAACGTAAAAAGTCGACGCGGCGAAACCTTGGTTGTAGATGATGAGCAACCGAGCAAACTCGACGTCACTAAAATTCCTACCTTACGCCCTGCGTTTGCCAAAGATGGCGGCGTAACCGCAGCAAACTCTAGTTCCATTTCGGATGGTGCGTCGGCAATGATTTTAGTCGATAGTGAGTTTGGTCGTCAGGAAAACCTTCAGCCTCTAGCCAAAATTGTCGCGTACAGCACGCATGCAAGACAGCCTGATGAGTTCACCATCGCACCAGTCTTCGCGATTGAATCGCTGCTGGAAAAAACGGGCTGGGACAAATCAGACGTGGACCTTTGGGAAATCAATGAAGCTTTTGCTGTCGTGACTCAATACGCGGTGAAAGCTCTCGAACTGGACGAGAGCAAAGTGAACCCTCGCGGAGGGGCTTGTGCGCTGGGGCATCCAATAGGCGCAAGTGGCAATCGAATCCTTGTCACTTTGATTCATGCGCTAAAACAAACTGGTGGTAAGCGTGGCGTTGCATCGCTTTGTATTGGCGGCGGCGAAGCTACCGCTATCGCGATTGAAATCTGCTAAATCATTCTCAACAAAGTTTCACTTACATAACAGTAGTCAGTAACAAGCTGAAAAATACAAGGATGTCATCATGACAGAACAAGTAAAGCAGTATATCGGTGGTGAATTTGCCATCTCCGATTCAAAACAATGGCTAGATGTAACCAACCCGGCAACCAACGAAGTGATTGCACAAGTACCTTGTGCCACGGAATCGGAAATGAATGCGGCGATTGCCAGCGCAACAGAAACGTTCAAACGCTGGAAAGAAGTTGCAGCGCCGGAGCGTGCTAGATTGATGTTGCGCTACCAACATCTGTTAAAAGAGCAACACGATGAGTTGGCGATACTGCTTTCAAGTGAGACAGGCAAAACCCTCGCGGATGCAAAGGGTGACATTTGGCGCGGAATTGAAGTGGTAGAGCAAGCTGCAAACATTTGTAGCTCAATGATGGGCGAAACGGTTGAGAACGTCGCGACCAATATTGATGGTTACTCTTACATTCAACCGCTCGGCGTTTGTGCTGGCATTACACCGTTTAACTTCCCTGCGATGATCCCATTGTGGATGTTCCCGATGGCGATCGCTTGTGGCAACACCTTTGTTTTGAAGCCGTCAGAGCAAGTGCCACTAACGGCAATGAAACTGGCGGAGCTGTTTGAACAAGCTGGCGCACCAAAAGGCGTATTGCAAGTTGTTCACGGGACCAAAGAGCAAGTCGACCGCATTCTGACTGATCCAGTTGTTCGTGCGATCTCTTTTGTTGGCTCTGTGCCCGTTGGTGAGTACATCTACAAAACAGGTACAGACAACCTGAAACGCGTGCAGTCATTTGCAGGTGCTAAGAACCACATGGTCATCATGCCGGATGCAAACAAACAGCAAGTCATCAATAACCTAGTTGGCGCGTCAGTTGGTGCTGCAGGCCAACGCTGTATGGCGATTTCGGTTGCCGTGTTTGTCGGCGAAACCAAAGAATGGATTCCAGAGCTTAAAGAGGCGTTAGCTCAGGTTCAGCCTGGCGCGTGGGATGATGAAACCGCTGGTTATGGTCCGCTGATTAGCCCTCAAGCGAAGCAGCGAGTGGTGAATCTGATTAATGAAGGCAAAGCGTCAGGCGCGAATTGTGTTCTGGACGGGACAGACTGCCAAGTGCCTGGCTTTCCGAACGGTAACTGGGTGGGGCCAACACTGTTTACCAACGTGACCACAGACATGTCGATTTATCAGGAAGAAATTTTCGGGCCTGTGCTGTTAACTATGGAAGTGGATGACCTAGATGAAGCGATTGAACTGATCAATGCAAACCGCTTTGGTAATGGTACGTCTATTTTTACGGCGAACGGCGCTGCCGCGAGAAAGTATCAACACAATATCGAAGTAGGTAACGTAGGCATCAACGTGCCGATTCCGGTGCCATTGCCATTTTTCTCATTTACTGGGTGGAAAGGCAGCTTCTACGGCGACCTGCATGCTTACGGTAAACAAGCGGTTCGCTTCTACACCGAGACGAAAACTGTCACCGCGCGTTGGTTTGAAGATGACATTCCAAGCGGTCCAAACATGACCATTCAACTTAGCTAATTACTGGATTAGCGACACCTCTAGCCAAGCGCCACCGTTTAAGTGGGCTTGGCTCGGATACAAATGCAACGAATTAGACCTTAGGACTTCAAGATGGATTTTGAATTAAACGAAGATCAACTCGCGTTTGCCGAAGTAGCAAAGCAGTTTGCAGACCAAATGTTAGCGCCTCATGCGGCCGAGTGGGATGAAAACCATCACTTCCCTAAAGATGTACTGCGTCAAGCAGGTGAACTTGGTTTTCTGAGCATCTATACGCCGCCAGAGCACGGTGGCTTGGGGTTATCTCGTTTGGATGCGGCGATCATTTTCGAGCAGTTGGCTATGGGTTGTACCGCGACTACTGCGTTTATGACCATTCACAACATGGCGACGTGGATGATCACCAGCTTTGCCAAAGCCGAAGTGGCGCAGCAGTTTAGCGCGGATCTAATTTCGGGTGAAAAGCTCGCTTCCTACTGTTTAACCGAACCTAATGCCGGCTCTGACGCCGCTTCTCTAACGACTAGCGCAGTGCGTGATGGCGATGAGTTTGTCCTCAATGGCGCAAAAGTGTTTATCTCTGGCGCGGGTGATACAGATGTATTGGTCGTGATGGCGCGTTCGTGTGGTGAAGGAGCGGGTGGCGTTTCTGCATTCGTTGTTCCTGCTGATTGCGAAGGCATTAGCTACGGTAAAAAAGAAGCCAAAATGGGTTGGAACTGCCAGCCAACTCGCATGATTACCTTCGAAAATGTTCGTATTCCGGCTGACTATCTGTTGGGTGAAGAGGGAGAAGGCTTTAAGTTCGCCATGCTTGGTCTGGATGGCGGCCGAATCAATATCGCCACTTGTTCCGTCGGTACTGCGCAACAAGCACTGAACGAAGCCAAGCAATATATGAACGAACGCAAACAGTTCGGCCGTTCACTGGCGCAATTTCAAGCGTTGCAGTTCAAGCTTGCTGATATGGCGACTGAGCTGGTCGCTGCGCGTCAAATGGTACGACTCGCTGCCGCTAAACTCGATGCCCAGCACGCAGAAAAAAGTGCGTACTGTGCCATGGCAAAACGCTTTGCTACTGATGTGGGCTTTAAAGTCTGCGATCAGGCGCTGCAAATTCACGGTGGCTATGGCTACATAAAAGAATATCCAGTCGAGCGCCATTTCCGAGACGTTCGTGTTCACCAAATTCTTGAAGGTACCAACGAAATCATGCGTCTGATCGTCGCAAGACGATTACTAACGGAAGGCGTTGAGCTGCTTTAGTCAGCGAGACACAGCCTTACCTAAAGAAATTAAAAAGGACTGAAAGATTATGACGGCACAAATCAAATTAGAGCGCGAAGCGCATATTGCCAAGCTCACGATTAGTAATCCGCCAGCGAACACTTGGACACTTGAGTCTTTGAATCAGCTAAAAGAGTTGGCGATTGAACTTAGCAATGATCGCTCTATTTATGCGTTGGTTTTAACAGGCGAAGGCGAGAAGTTCTTCTCTGCTGGAGCAGATCTTAATAACTTTGCATCCGGCGATAAATCACAAGCAGCAGACATGGCGTTCGCATTTGGTGAAGCGTTTGAAGCGCTTTCTGCATTCGATGGGGTTTCTATCGCAGCGATTAATGGCTATGCGATGGGCGGCGGTCTGGAAGTGGCGATGGCGTGTGACATTCGTATCGCAGAAGAACAAGTACAAATGGCACTTCCTGAAGCATCGGTAGGTTTGTTGCCGTGTGCGGGTGGGACACAAAACCTGACCGCGTTGGTAGGTGAAGGCTGGGCGAAGCGTATGATTCTATGTGGCGAACGAGTGACGGCCGAGCGAGCGGAAAAAATTGGTTTAGTCGAAGAGGTGGTGGCGAAAGGTCAAGCACTCGAAGCGGCTATGGAGCTAGCACAGCGTGTTGCGGGCCAATCACCGAAATCCATTTCTGCGTGCAAAACGCTCATTCAAGGTCGACGCAGCCAAACTCACGCGGCTGGATTGGTTTTAGAGCGTGAACTGTTTTTACAGCTGTTCAATACACAAGATCAGACTGAGGGTGTGAATGCGTTTTTGCAAAAGCGCAAGCCACAATGGACAAACAGCTAGCGGAGGCCAAATGACAGGTACAGTAAATGTTTCAAAGCTTAAGTGCGCTGATGGCTCTGTTATTGGTGTGCTGGAGCTTGATAATCCAGCTGCTCTCAACGCGTTGAGTTACGTGATGATTGAGAAGTTGTACAAACAGCTTAGTGAATGGCAAACGGACGACAGCGTCGTCGCGGTATTCTTGCATGCTCAAGGTGAAAAAGCGTTTTGTGCTGGTGGCGATATTCAAGCGATCTACCGTGCACTTGAAAACAAAGAGCAAGATTTTGATTCTGCGTTTTCAGCGATGGAAACCTTCTTTGACCTCGAATATCGCTGTGATCATCTTATTCATACTTATCCAAAACCGATCATCGCGTGGGGACATGGTTACTTGATGGGCGGCGGTGTGGGATTATTTATGGGTGCTAGCCATCGCGTTGCAGAAACGACCACACGCTTTGCAATGCCAGAGATTAAAATTGGCCTTTACCCAGATGTAGGTGCGACGTACTTCCTAAACCAGTTGCCAAAACATTTGGCACTGTTCTTAAGTTTGACGGCTTGCCAAATTAACGCAACAGATATGAAAGCGTTGGGGTTAAGCCAATGGATTGCACAGCCAGAAAACAAGCAAGTGCTGCTGGATCTGCTTGCATCGGTAAGTTGGAAAGGTGAAGCGAACATCAACGAAAAAATCGCCACTACGCTGCGTTCGGTACACGTGGACGAGCCAACCGAAGGGATGTTGATGCCCTATGCGGAATTGATTGAGCAGTTATGTTCGGGTGACTTAGCGTCAATTGTTGATGCAATCAGCCGTGCTAACGTTGATAACAAGTGGTTCGTCAATGCGCAGAAGTCACTGAACTATGGCAGTCCGTTGTCGCTCAGTATCACTTATCAGCAGTTAACGCAGTATCAAAACCTCTCTTTGAAAGCGTGTTTTGATATGGAATTTAACCTAACACTACGTTGTGGCTTAGAAGGTTATTTTAGAGAAGGGGTTCGTGCGCTGATTATTGATAAAACCAATCAACCGACTTGGCAACATCGCACGGTTTCTGACGTAACGCCACAAGTTTTGGAGCGCTTCTTCTCGCCAATTGACTCAGCAGAATACCCACTGACCGCATCGTCGGTAGCTATAGCGGCACTTTAGTACAAGGAAGAAATACGATATGGACAAAATTGCATTTATTGGCCTTGGTAACATGGGTGCGCCTATGGCTAAGAATCTACTCAAAGCGGGCTTGAATGTCGAAGTATTTGATTTGAACCCAAGCGCAGTTGAGGAGTTGACCGCATTGGGCGCTTCAAGTGCCGATTCCGTTCAGCAGGCAGTACAAGGTATGGAGGTGGTTGTCACTATGCTGCCAGCGAGCCAACACGTTCAAAGCGTTTATCTTGGTCAAGATGGCATCTTAGATAGCGTCGAATCAGGCACCTTGCTGATTGATTCATCCACCATCGATCCGGCGACTGCTCGTTTGGTTGGCGAAAAAGCATCGCAACTTGGTATCAGTTTTGTTGATGCACCAGTATCTGGTGGCGTTGCGGGCGCAGCAGCAGGTACGTTAACTTTCATTGTTGGCGGCTCACAAGAGAACTTTGTTCAAGCCAAAGCGGTGCTTAGCCACATGGGTAAAAACATCTTCCACGCTGGTGATGCTGGAGCTGGTCAGGTGGCGAAGATCTGCAATAACATGATGTTGGGCATTTTGATGAGCGGCACCTGTGAAGCACTCAATTTAGGGATGGAAAACGGACTCGATCCCAAAGTGCTTTCCGACATCATGTTGCAAAGTTCAGGGCGTAACTGGGCGCTAGAGCTTTATAACCCTTGTCCAGGTGTGATGGAAAATACGCCTGCAAGCAATGGTTATCAAGGCGGCTTTATGAGCCAGTTAATGGCTAAAGATCTGGGTCTTGCGATGGAAGCGGCGGTTGCCAGTCAAACATCAACGCCAATGGGCAGCTTGGCTCGTAATCTGTTTAATTTTCACAACGGTCAGGGCAACGGGCAAAAAGATTTTTCAAGCTTGTTTGAGTTCTACCAAAAGCAAAATCAGGCCTAAGGAGCGCTTATGGAGTTAGCAAATAAGGTCATTGCGATCACGGGGGCAGGGCAGGGGCTGGGTAAACAAATGGCACTGTCACTGGCGGAAAATGGCGTTCATCTTGCGCTTATCGACCTCAATTCAGATCAACTGGCTGAAACGAAAGCGGAATGTGAATCTCTCGGCGTTACCGCTCGTTTTTATGTGACGAACGTGACTGACGAACAGCAGGTGTGCACTGCTTTTGAGCAAATTGAGGTAGATTTCAAGCAGCTCAACGGCGTTATCAATAACGCAGGTATTATGCGTGATGGTATGTTCATTAAAGTCAAAGATGGTCAGGTTAACACGATGTCGCTGGAACAATTTCAGTCTGTTCTAGATGTGAATGTAACAGGCACTTTCCTGTGTGGCCGTGAAGCGAGCAAGGTAATGCTGAACACCGATAGCAAAGGGGTTCTGATCAACATATCCAGCGTTGCGCGTGCCGGGAATATTGGTCAAACCAACTATTCAGCATCTAAAGCGGCGGTAGCCACCATGGCAACGGTGTGGGCGAAAGAGTTAGGGCGTTTCGGAATTCGCTCAGTGGCGATTGCTCCGGGTGTCATCAAAACTGCCATGACAGACCAAATAAAACCTGAAGCGATGGAACGTTTAATCGGAATGATTCCGGTTGGACGTTTAGGTTTGGCGGATGAAATTTCATCGACCATAAAATACGTGTTAACCAACGAATTCGTGACCGGACGAGTGTTCGAAGTCGATGGCGGAATGCGAATGTAACCCCCTCTGCAACATAAAAAAGGGGAGCGAGTTTGATTGTCCGCTTCCTTCCACTTTCTCCTTTCTTTTATTGCTTCTATCTGAAAAATGTATTGGATGCATGGTCGACTGCTATCTCATCGAACGGTATAAAAATTGATTCTATTTCTAATGTGAATGGCTAGTTCTATATTGCTTGTCATGTAAATGTATCAACTCACAACTAAGACGATCCTTTGTCTCACTAACGAGATCATTATTCTTGGTGTGTAAAAAACACTCTCATTGGTTATATTGTGACCGAAAACTATTTCGGCATCTAAAGATGGTGATTTATTATTCAGCGCAAAATACATGGGAATATGAGGCTGACTGAATAACCTTCAGTTGTCTTAATAATAAATAATCAGAATTCTCAATTACACTGAAGTAACTACCCATTAGGGAAGAGCAATAATGTCACTATTTCATTCGCTTAGGACGATGCCGCTATTATTGGGGTGTCTGTGTTTTTCTGTTCAGGCCTCCACAGAAAAGGTGGAACAGGAAGGTAAGTTTTTACAGTCGTTAGAAGGCATCGAAAATCAAATTTACGCATTACCTCAGAGTTCTTTAGCTTTGATTGAAGCGTTAGAAGAAGAGTCTTTGCTACAAAACCAACCAACAGCGCTGTTGGTGCGTTACTGGCTTGCCAAGGCCACGGTTTTAGAGCTGCTAGGGCGCGTAGAAGAGAGTCAGAGTGTCGTTCAAAAAGGATTGGAGCTTGTACGTCCACAGAGCCATGAGTATCTCCTGTTTAAGTTGATTCAGATGCGAACTATGGTTGGAAAGAGCAATATCGATACCGCGCTTTCTGCGTTGGATAGCTTGTTGGAAACATCGCGTGAGAATGGTGATAAGCAACTTGAATCAGAAATCCTGTTGCTAAAAGGACGCTATTACGATGAGCAAGGTGAGTTTAAAAAATCCTATGCTGCACTTATGTCGTCCATGGATGCGGCTGAATCTTCAGGTGTTCACGGGCTGGTAGAACGTGCAGCACTAGAGCTAGGTGACGTACTTGTCAAAATTCAGGGTTACGACCGATCTGAGGCGCTTTTGGAACAAGCATATCGCTATTTTAGGGATAGGCGTATGTCGTTCAATGAGTTGTTGAGCGTTTTGACGATAGCGAAACTTCATAAAGCACAGTTCCAATACGAAGAGGCGATAGCGTCATATCAGCGAGCGTTAAAGCTGGCTCAAATTATCGGTGATGGACGCTTTAGATTTCGAGTTAACCTTGAACTTGCAGCTTTATATCGCGAGACGAATCAAGAAAAGAAGATGGTTAACCACTTGAAGCTGGCGGAGAATTTACAGTACAGAGAAACGTCTAGCGCGTATTTGGCAACATTTAAGTTGTTACAAGCCGAATATATGTTAGAGCAGCAGCAATTTGAAATACTTTTAGCGATGATCGCGCCAATGCTGCCGGAGATTATAGAGAGTCGATACGTCAAGCAACAGCAAATGGAGCTACTAAAAGTCGCCGCTATGGCCTATGCGGGAAGCAATGACTTTAAACTAGCATTCGAAACTTACGGTAACTATCACGATAAATTTATCCAATTTAGCAATCAAAGAGAAGTTGAAAATCTTGAGCGCCAGCAGACGTTATTTGAATTGGAACGACTTGAATATGAGAACGAAGATCTCAACTGGAACAATGTGTTGCAGCGTATGGAGCTAGAAAATAACCGTCGTACTTTTTACTTATTGGGTGAAGCGCTACTTGCGCTCATCGGTGTTCTATTTTTGATGGCGGTAGTATTTCTCGTCGTCAATCGCTCGCGTTTGAGAATGCGTCGCCTCGCAAAGACAGACACATTGACAGGGTTGTTCAATCGCCGTTTTTTAGAGGACTGGTTCACTAAGCCAGTAGAAGTGAGGCGTGAGCGAAAAGAGAAACCGGTACCTCAATCTAAGCAAGAAAAGATACAACACTTTGTTTTTGAGCAAGTCGAGCAAGTTAAGTACGGTTATCTAGCTTTAAATAAATGGGTAGATAGCAAACTCGATAAACAGAAAATGGTGCCAAATAAACCACAATCGGGGCCAGTAACTTTAGCGTTAATCGATGTGGATTATTTCAAGCAGGTAAATGATACCTATGGGCATGTGTTTGGAGATACCGTACTAACGGGCGTTGCCAAAGTGTTGGAGGAAACTGTACGTGAGAACGACATTGTTGCTCGCTTTGGTGGTGAAGAGTTTGTTGTTGTTATGCCCAATACAGACCATAAAAACGCCCTTATTACTGCAGAACGTTTACGTAGCGCTTTATCCCTACATGGCTTTGTTACGGAACAGAAAGAAGAAGTGAGAGTGACCTGTAGTTTTGGAGTCGTTACCACTGAAGATAATGAGATGAGTTTTAAATCACTTTGCGATCAGGCCGATAAATTGCTTTATCAAGCGAAAGCGAACGGACGCAACTGCGTGAAAGGTCGCTCGCTAGCCTAACAGAAATCAAGAGTTCAGGCTCATCGCACGATGAATCTGAACTTATCCCTCCCATTTACTTTGATAGCCAAGTGACTTTGAGATCCTTGCTTCGAATATAAAACGCTGAATCTAACATCTTAAAGTCACTTGGCGATATTACTTAAAAATGGCTTAAGGGTATCGAATCGCATATTCATGGCGTTCAATATAACCTCTCTTTGCCTTCTTCACCTTCAAAGTGCGAATGCCACTTGTGTCTACAAAACTATAACAAACTAGTGTGTCTATTCTTTGTGCAAACAAACCGTGTACAGGTGAAATGATTAGTGGTCGATATAAATTTTTTGTGGCACAGATTTTTGTTGTTCAAAAATCAACTCGTTCATCATCGTTTTAAAAATAGATTAATAGTTAACTATTTGATTTTTTTATCTTATTTGTTTTTTCTTAAACTAAAATCTAGTTATCCCGACAAGTTCTTGCTGAGCAATTTTTCGTACACCCTCAACTTTTCATCCTTTTTTACTAAGAATTTTCTTTAAAAATAATTTGAGTTCGAATTAATTTTCAGGCATTTTATATTTAACTAACCGTTCAATTAAAAATAACAGGGACGCAAAATGCCAAAGGTGGGGATGCCTGAAATCAGAAAACCGCAGCTTGTGAAAGCGACAATGTCAGTGATTGATAGAGTCGGTTTACACGCGGCGAGTATTTCGTTAATCAGCAAAGAAGCCGGTGTATCAACGGGGATTATCAACCACTATTTCGGTGGTAAGCACGGATTGCTGGAGGAAACGATGCGAGAAATCTTGCGTCAGCTTTCGTCCACTATCACACAGAAGTTACGTGAGCTGCCAAGTGATGCTCATCACCAAAGAATTAACGCCATCATTGATGGTAACTTTGTCGGCTATCAGGCAGAAAACCAAGTTGCTAAGACTTGGCTGGCGTTTTGGTCGTACTCAATGCATGACGAGCAGCTCAAGCGTTTGCAGCGTGTCAACGAACGACGTCTATTGTCCCACCTAAGAAAAGAACTCAAAGCATTATTAAATGCAGAGCAGGCTGAATTGGTTGCTCATGGTATTGCATCACTTATTGATGGAATTTGGCTGCGCGGAACGCTCAACCCGCAAGGCATTGATGCAGAAAGAGCGAGAGTCATCATCAACGATTATCTCGAAAAACAACTTACGTTTTATTCTGAAAAAATATAAAAGTTACAGGTCTTCAAAATGGAAATGAAAGCACACTATATCAATGGTGCGATGTACGACGGGTGTTCAGATGAACACTTCACCACTTACAATCCGGCGAATGGTGAGCCATTGGCCAACATTAAACAAGCGAACCAAGACGATCTTCAAGCAGCGATTGAATCGGCAAAGAAAGGTTTTGCTGCATGGTCGGCGATGACTGCGATTGAGCGCAGCCGTATTTTACACAAAGCCGTTGCCATTTTACGTGAGCGTAATGACGAGCTGGCTGCATTGGAAGTGGCAGATACTGGTAAGCCAATTCAAGAAGCTATCGCGGTTGATGTCACAACAGGTGCCGATGTTCTTGAGTACTACGCTGGCCTTGCTCCAAGTCTACAAGGTGAACAGCAGCCACTCAGCGACGATCAGTTTTTCTATACACGTCGTGAGCCATTGGGCATTTGCGCGGGTATTGGCGCTTGGAATTATCCAATTCAAATTGCGATGTGGAAATCGGCGCCAGCACTGGCTGCGGGCAACGCAATGATCTTCAAGCCATCAGAAGAAACACCATTAACGGCGCTTAAGCTCGCCGAAATTTATTCAGAAGCGGGCATGCCAGATGGCGTATTTAATGTCGTGCAAGGGGATTACCGAGTAGGACAGATGCTAACGGCGCATCCTGATATCGCAAAAGTGTCATTCACGGGTGAGTCAGGCACCGGTAAAGTCGTCATGAGTGACAGCGCTAAGACTCTAAAACAAGTAACGATGGAGCTTGGTGGTAAGTCTCCGCTGATTATTTTTGATGATGCGAAGTTAAACGATGCCGTTTCTGCGGCCATGGTGGCGAACTTCTACACCCAAGGTGAAGTTTGTACGCACGGTACACGCGTATTTGTCCATGAAGGTATTTATGACAACTTTATCGCACAACTTAAAGCCCGAACCGAGCTGTTAGTCGTCGGCGACCCGCTTGATGAGAACACGCAAATTGGCGCGCTAATCTCTAAAGATCATGAATCGAAAGTTCTAGGAGCGATTGAAGCCGCGAAAGCGAGTGGCGCGACGTTACTGACTGGCGGCTACAAAGTAACAGACAATGGCCTAGCCAATGGTAACTTTGTTGCTCCAACCGTATTTGTCGATTGCGATGATGACATGAGCCACGTTCAACAAGAAATCTTTGGCCCGGTAATGTCAGTTCTGAAATTCCGCGATGAGTCGGAAGTGATTGCGCGTGCAAATGGCACCGATTATGGCTTAGCGGCAGGTGTATTTACTCAAAACCTATCTCGTGCGCACCGTGTGATCCATCAAATTCAAGCGGGTATTTGTTGGGTGAACACATGGGGTGACTCACCTGCGGAAATGCCAGTTGGCGGCTACAAGCAATCAGGTGTTGGCCGTGAAAACGGAGTCGAAACCCTTAAACATTACACACAAACGAAGAGTGTTCTGGTTCAGCTAAGCGACTTCGAAAGCCCTTACAAATGATACTACTCATAGTAGATAACTGACCACTTTAGCTTGTTAAAATGCTCGATAACTACGTTGTCAATTTTGATTGTAGGTTAACTACTTATCAAAATTTCCGCCTTGTTCTCAAGCATTTTTCCTACGCTAATTTCGTTCACTTATCTACGGTGATGAGTATTAACTCCTAGGAGAATAAAAATGCAACAACACTACGATTACATCATCGTCGGTGCGGGTTCGGCCGGCTGTGTGTTAGCGGATCGCTTAAGTGAAAGTGGTCAAAATTCGGTCCTATTACTCGAAGCGGGTGGGTCGGATAAAAGTATTTTTATCCAAATGCCAACAGCGCTTTCTTACCCGATGAACACTGAAAAATACGCGTGGCAGTTTGAGACGGTTGAAGAGCAAGGGTTGGATGGTCGCCAACTTCATTGTCCTCGCGGAAAAGTTCTGGGCGGTAGCTCATCTATCAACGGCATGGTTTACGTTCGCGGACACGCTTGTGACTTTGACCAGTGGGAAGAGGAAGGCGCGAAAGGCTGGAATTATCAGTCGTGTTTGCCTTATTTCCGTAAAGCAGAGTCTTGGATTGGTGGTGCTGATGAATATCGGGGCGATCACGGTCCAGTCGGCACATGTAACGGCAACGATATGAAGCTCAACCCGCTGTACCAAGCTTTTATTGATGCAGGCAAAGAAGCGGGCTACCCAGAAACAAAAGATTACAACGGTTATCAGCAAGAGGGCTTTGGCCCAATGCATATGACCGTCGACAAAGGCGTACGCGCTTCAACCTCTAATGCATACTTAAGCCGTGCTAAAAAACGCAAAAACTTCACCCTAATGAAGAGGGTGACGGTTCATCGAGTTTTATTAGAAGAAACTGGTGCAGAAGGCAAGAAAGCGGTAGGCGTTGAATTTGAAAAGTCAGGTTCAATTCAGCAATGTTTTGCGAATAATGAAGTGATTTCGAGTGCGGGTTCGGTTGGCTCCGTTCAGCTGTTGCAGCTTTCAGGCATTGGCCCTAAGGCAGTTTTAGAAAAAGCGGGCATTGAGGTGAAACACTCGTTGGAGGGAGTAGGTAAAAACCTGCAAGATCACTTAGAAGTGTACTTCCAATATCACTGTAAACAACCTATCACGCTCAACAGCAAATTAGGGTTGGTGAGCAAGGGCTTGATTGGCACTGAGTGGATATTAACTCGCAAAGGCCTTGGTGCTACTAACCACTTTGAATCGTGTGCATTTATCCGCTCTCGAGAAGGGCTAAAGTGGCCAAATATTCAATATCACTTCTTGCCAGCGGCAATGCGTTATGACGGGCAAGCTGCTTTTGATGGTCATGGTTTCCAAGTGCACGTTGGACCTAACAAGCCAGAAAGTCGCGGGTCGGTCGAAGTTGTCTCTGCGAATCCGAATGATAAGCCGAAGATTGAGTTTAACTACATTTCCACTGAACAAGATAAGCAGGATTGGCGTGATTGTATTCGCCTTACTCGCGAGATCCTCAATCAGCCAGCCATGGATGAGTTTCGTGGGGATGAGATCCAACCCGGTCTGAACATCACAACGGATGAACAGATTGATGAATGGGTGAAGCAAAACGTCGAGAGTGCTTACCATCCATCTTGTACCTGCAAAATGGGCGCAGATAACGACCCATTAGCCGTCTTAAATGAGCGATGCCAAGTACGCGGTATTCAAGGCTTGCGTGTGGTGGACTCTTCTATTTTCCCAACCATTCCGAACGGTAATTTAAATGCGCCAACGATTATGGTGGCAGAACGCGCCGCGGATATGATTTTGGATAACGCCCTAGAAACGTCGAACAACGTACCAGTTTGGATTGCACCGGACTGGCAAGAGATGCAACGAATGCATCCGCCAAAAAGAGATCTCGATTCGATCTCATAAAATGAAAAAGTCAGTAATCATTACAAGGAATTCAACATGTCTAAGATGACAAAAATCTTCTCAACAATTGCACTAAGTACTTTAGCAACAGGCGCTTACGCCAACCAATGTGAAACGGTTCGTTTCGCAGATGTAGGTTGGACTGACATCACAGCGACCACTGCCGTTACATCAGAGTTACTTAAAGGGTTGGGGTACAAAACGAAGACCGATCTTCTGTCTGTGCCTGTAACTTACTCCTCTATGGCTAATGGCGATATCGACATTTTCCTAGGTAACTGGATGCCAACGATGGAAGGTGATATCGCGAAATACCGTGATGCAGGTACTGTTGAAACCGTACGCGCGAACCTCGTTGGCGCAAAGTACACGCTAGCGGTTCCAAAATACGTTTATGACGCAGGCGTAACCAACTTCGCTGACCTAGTAAAACATGCCGACAAATTTAAAGACCGCATTTACGGCATTGAACCAGGAAACGATGGCAACCGCTTAATTCAGTCAATGATTGATAGCAACGCATTCGGCCTAAAAGATTTCAGCCTAGTTGAGTCCAGTGAAGCTGGCATGGTTTCTCAAGTATCACGTGCCGCACGCCGCAATCAATGGATTGTGTACCTAGGTTGGGCGCCGCACCCAATGAATAGTAACGTTGAAATGGAATATCTAGCGGGTGGTGATGACTTCTTCGGTCCTAACTACGGCGGCGCGAACGTCTACACAAACGTACGTAAAAATTACCTCGCTGAGTGTCCAAATGTAGGTCAGCTAGTGAAAAATCTAGAGTTTAACCTAGAAATGGAAAATGAACTGATGGAAGCGATTCTTAACCAGAAACAGAAGCCATCAAAAGCAGCGCAAGCATGGTTGAATGCAAACCAAGAGCAAATTGAAGCGTGGCTAGAGGGCGTGAAAACGGTAGATGGCCAAGATGCGCTAACAGCTATTACAAACTACTTAAAAACAAACGCTTAATAAGCAGTATTTGAGCTCGTTTTTTTAAAAGAAAGTGGGCAGAGTTTTGCCCGCTTCATTAACACAAAGGTTTTATTTTGAATTTTATTACGGACAACAAACTACCGTTGGGCCAATGGATGGAAACTGGCGTCGATTGGTTAACCATCAATGCATCGGGTTTTTTCGATGCAATCTCTATTACACTTGAAACGATCATTCTTTTCGTGGTGGACATTTTTAAATGGATGCCACCTGCAGCGCCAATCATTATGACGGCGGCAATTGCTTGGTTCTTACATCGCAGCATTCCTCTTGTCGTATTTATCGTGTTGGCCTTACTCGCAATTCTCAACCTTGGTTACTGGCAAGAAATGCTGGAAACCTTTGTCCTTGTGTTTGCAGCGACAACGATTTCCGTATTAATTGGCGTGCCGTTGGGCATTATGGCGGCGCACCGTCCTTGGTTATACACCTTGTTGCGGCCAATACTCGATTTGATGCAGACCGTACCGACATTCGTTTACCTAATTCCAACCTTGGTTCTGTTTGGCTTAGGTATTGTCCCTGGTCTAATCTCGACCATCATTTTCGCTATCGCTGCGCCAATTCGATTGACGTACCTCGGCATTATTAAAGTGCCGGAGGAGCTACTTGAAGCGGGTAAAGCATTTGGTGCCAGCCGCATGAAGCTACTGTTTAAGGTGGAGTTACCTGCGGCATTGCCAAGTATTATGGCTGGCGTTACGCAATGTATTATGTTGTCTTTGTCTATGGTTGTCATTGCGGCGCTTGTTGGTGCTGATGGGCTTGGTAAGCCAGTCGTACGTGCACTGAATACGGTAAACATTTCACAAGGTTTTGAAGCGGGTTTAGCGATTGTACTCGTTGCCATCATTCTTGATCGCTTGTGTAAAGCACCAAACCAGAAGGAGGCATAATCATGGACGCTATTACTATTCACAATCTTGATGTCGTTTTTGGTCAGCAACAAGCACAGGCGCTAGCACTGTTAGATCAAGGGAAGTCTCGACAAGAAATCATCGACGAAACTGGCCAAGTGGTTGGGGTTGATAATGTTTCGCTGAACGTGAAACAGGGTGAGATCTGTGTTTTGATGGGGCTTTCAGGCTCGGGTAAATCAAGTTTGCTGCGAACAGTTAACGGGTTGAACGAAATTTCTCGTGGCTCTCTGAAAATTAAAGACGGCGACGACATGGTTGAGCTCTCTAACTGTGACGAACAGAAGTTGCGCCACCTTCGTACTCACCGCGTATCCATGGTGTTTCAGAAGTTTGCATTGATGCCATGGTTAACGGTATTAGATAACGTTGCGTTTGGTCTAGAAATGCAAGGCATTGGCAAAGCAGAGCGCCGTAAAAAAGCGCGTGAACAGCTCGAAATGGTCGGTTTGTCTGAGTGGGAAACGAAATTCCCGCACGAGCTCTCTGGTGGTATGCAGCAGCGTGTTGGCCTAGCGCGAGCGTTTGCGATGGACACTGATATCTTGTTAATGGATGAACCGTTTTCAGCACTTGATCCATTGATTCGTGCTCAGCTTCAAGATGAATTGATTCTGCTTCAAGAAAAGCTAAACAAAACCATTCTTTTTGTGAGTCACGACTTGGATGAGGCGCTTAAAATCGGCAACAACATCGCCATTATGGAATCAGGAAAGCTGATTCAACATGGCAAGCCAGAACAGATCATTCTTGCTCCAGAAAACGATTATGTGGCGGACTTTGTTGCTCACACTAATCCATTAAATGTGCTGAAGGGACGTTCCTTAATGCGTGACGATTTGGTTCGCGAAGATACGCGTGTTCTAATTTGCCCTGACAAAGATATTTGGGTGATACAAGAGAGCAAGGGGTTAAGTTTAGCGGATAAAGATAAATCGTTGATTCAATGGAAGAGCGACTCTTCGAACCTTGACGAAGTTAATGAAAACTCTCTGGTTCAGGTTAGTCCAGAAATCAGTATGCGAGAAGCGATTGAACTTAAACAGCGTAGCAATCAGCCTCTGCTTATGGTTGAAGATAATAAGTTGGTTGGTGTGTTAAGCGACAATGAGCTTTACGATGCATTGCTTGGTAATTTTAAGTCAGAGCAAGTTGCGTAACGTTGACGCAGAACCAAGTAAAAAAGAGCCGCACATTAATGCGGCTCTTTTTAGTTTAAACAATGAGTTAAGTCGCTAAGCTAAGACAATGGTCGACTATAGAGTCGTAATTACGTCATCCATTGCAAGGCGTGCTTTTGGAAGACCATGATTATAATCTTCCCCATCTTTATGGTAGCCAATCGCCAGCGCAACTTCACAAATATGGCCCTCGAGCTCTTCTTTAAACTCTTCTCCAATCAGAGCCGGATCGACACCTTCCATCGGTGTTGAATCAATGCCTAGTCGTGCCAATGTGTGTAGTAGGTTGCCTAGTGCCAAATAGACTTGTGCTTTTGTCCAGTTTCCGTTGAAGCCATTTTCGTCCGTATTTGCATCGGCAAAAGCGTAAGCACCCATAAAGTTGTTGTACATCTCCGCTGGCAAGTGGCCAGATGTTACTTCTGCATCCACACGCTTCGCAAATTTCTCTTTAGTAAATTTAGGATCGTAAGCAAACAGAATCGTATGTGATGCGGCTTTCGCGTGTGGTTGGTTAAACTGATGCATATTTGCAAACGTATTGTGGAAACGTTGCTTCGCTTCATCACTTTCAATAACGATGAATTTCCATGGTTGTGAGTTGATAGAAGACGCCGACAAACGCAGTGCTTCTTTGATTATCGCCATGTCTTCTTGAGAAACGCGCTTGGTTTCATCATATTTTTTTGCAGTGTAACGGCTATTTAGATCTGTAATGATTTGATGGGACACGTTTATATCCTCTTTATGTGATGACAGATGAGGATGCACTAGCATCGACAACCATGCGTACCTCGAATATGGGTTCATGATAATGGATATTTTTTCATTGATAAGAGGGTGTTTATTTAAATCACTTTTTACTTTTTGTTGAAAATCGATGTGAGTTGATCGATTTGAAACTTAAAAGTCCTTATTTGGAAGCTTTTATTTGATATTAAATTAAACTCATATTGAGGCGTAGGGGAAAGCAACATGAACGTGATTGAAGTTTTTAATGATAGCTATGAACGTTGTACTTCAGATCAGGAGTTTTTCGACTTGTTCTACAAAAATTTATGGTCGAAAAGTGCCAACTTTAGACAGAAGTTTGACGGTATAGACATGCACCAACAAGTGAGAATGCTTAGAGGGTCTATTGTATTTTTTATGATGGCAGATACCTCGACCGAAGCGCACAAAATGGTGGAAAAGTATGGGAAAAAGCATGCAAGTGCAGATATTGGTATAGAGCCGCAGGATTTTGATGTTTGGCTTGAGAGTTTGTTAGAAACGGTTCGACAGTGTGATTCCGGGTATGATGCCGATGTTGAAACCGCTTGGCGAACATGCTTTAAAACGGGCTTAGAAGTAATGAAACAAGAATGTGATAAAGAAGATAGGCACATCCTTAAAGCGAGTACCAAATAAGGAAGTAACGTGAGTGGTCGTTACTTCCTAGGGGCAGAATCTTACTTATCTTGTGTCTCTTTATTCTTTTTCACCGCTTCGGCGATATCACTGACAGCTTCGACAAGATTGATCGGCATTGGAAAAATAATAGTGGATGTTTTGTCTGTAGTGATTTCAGTGAGTGTCTGCATGTAACGTAATTGCAGTGCATTCGGTGCTTCGTTGAGCATTTGCGCTGCTTCTTTTAATTTATTTGAAGCCTCTAACTCACCAGTAGCGTGAATGATCTTCGCCCTACGGTTACGTTCTGCTTCTGCCTGACGGGCTAGGGCTCTGACCATGCTGTCATTTAAATCAACATGTTTGACTTCAACCGTAGCAATCTTGATTCCCCAGTCATCAGTCTGTTGATCGAGAATGGATTGTAAATCCTTATTGAGGCGTTCTCGCTCTGATAGCAATTCATCGAGTTCATGCTGACCCAATACCGAGCGCAGCGTGGTTTGTGCTAACTGGCTGGTGGCATCGCTGTAGCTTTCAATATTGTTAATCGCCATTTGAGGATCGACTACGCGAAAATAAACGACCGCGTTGACGCGCACAGAAACGTTATCTTTGGTAATCAAATCTTGTGTCGGCACATCCAAAACGACAGTACGTAAATCAACCCTCACCATTTGCTGAATAAATGGGATAAGGATGATCAAACCAGGTCCTTTGACTTCTTGAAATCGACCAAGAAAGAACACAACCCCACGTTCGTATTCTCTCAAAACCTTGAACATTTGGGTCGCTAGTGCGAACAGCAGCACCACGATCACCGCAACGGTATAGAGCATCATAAAGCGCCTCCTATTTATTTTGGCGGTCATCAGGCATCACAGTTAAGGTCAGCCCTTTAACATTAACAATGGTGACGTGATCACCTTGTTTGAATTGTTGATGGTCTTTGGCTTTAGCTCGCCATAACGCACCGTTGAGTTGAACGCGTCCTTCGCCATCGATAAAGTCATCGCTTACCACGGCGACCTTCCCAGGGTAAGTCTCTAAACCCGTCGTTACACGCCGGCGACGAATTTTGAGCAGCAGGCCGACGGTCAGCACGATTAGAGCCACGGAAAATATGGCAATACCAAAAATCAAAGGAAGGGCGATCTGGAATCCTGGTAACTCACTGTCCATGAGAAATATCGAACCGAGTACAAAGGCGACAACGCCGCCTAAGCCCAAAATACCAAAGCTCGGGCTGAATGCTTCCGCTATCATTAGTGCAATACCGAGTAACAGCAGACCAAGACCTGCGTAGTTGACGGGCATCATTTGTAGTGCGTACATGGCAAGAAGCAGACAAATCCCACCTAGCACACCGGGTAAGCCAATTCCTGGGTTGTAAAATTCAAGAAGTAAACCGTAGATGCCGATGAGCATTAGGATGTAGGCAACGTTTGGATTGGTGATAACGGCTAACATTTCTGCTCGCCAATCTGGCGTTCTTTCAACCCATGTTGGATTTTCAAGTGACAATGTCACAGTGCGATTGTTTACTTTAACAGTTTGCCCATCTATGGCTTTGACTAAGTCCTCTGGCGAATTGGCGATGTAATCGATCACGTTTAATTCTAATGCTTCTGTTGCATCCAAGCTCGCCGCCTCGCTTACTGCTTTCTCTGCCCATTCTGCATTTCGTCCATGAAGTTTTGCTAAGCCTTTAATGTAGGCTTTGGCATCGTTAATTACCTTTTTCTCCATTGCGGTTTTAGCGGGAACTTTCTCTGAGCTTTCGTTGGTTCCTTCTGGCGTTTCTTCCGCGTTTTGATCTTTGCCATCATCCGATGAAGGAGGTTGAGGCGCACCACCTAACGCGACGGGCGTTGCAGCTCCGAGGTTTGTCGCTTCAGCCATGGCGGCTACGTGACTAGCGAGCAAGATGTATGTTCCTGCACTGGCAGCTCTAGAACCAGATGGGCCGACCCAAGTTGCAATGGGAGTCGAGGAGGTGGTAATCGCGTGAATAATATCTCGCATTGCGCTATCTAAGCCGCCTGGTGTGTCCATCTCTAAGATCACTAAACTGACACCGTTTAGTTGAGCTTCTTCTATTTCACGAGATAAATAGTCGCTAGTAGCAGGCCCTATAGCGCCTTTGACAGGAACAATCCAAACGGTATTCGCCAGTGCTTGACTGGCAATCAAGAGTAAAGGTAAGAACCATATCCATAGTCGTTTCATGCAGTCCTCCTTGTGTGGTCACAGGGACTTTTTGAAATCCTAATTCAAGTATATCCAAATAACTTAGAGATGCTTGAGTATAGGTTCTAATGAATAAGTTCCCGAGGCTAATTAGGAGACTACTTTTTTATATATAAACGCTGTGTGAGATAGTAAACTAAAGCAAATTATTGGTAATTGTGATGTTTATGTTTATTGTTCAGCGTTTGATTAAGTTGGCCGTTATCTGTGCCGTATTCTTTACTATTTTCGATCTGATCTCCTATGGAGAGGTGACTTGGTTTCAACGGTTTTTGGCTTTTCTACACTAAACTCAGATTTCAATACGTTAGCTACTCATAAGGCGATAGGTTTCTTCCTATTCGCCTTATTACTCCCTCTTCAACCAAAGCCTTAAACAAAGCAATACTTAACTCGTTTTTTCAACTTCCTGTCGGTGGAAAAAACGCCAAAATGCAACTAAATTCATATCAATGACAAGTTTAAGGTATGTAGTTGATGAGGCAATTCAGCGCAATCGCACTAGCTGTTGTAACACTCATTTTGAGCCAAACAACAACCGCAAGAAACGCGAAGATGTTAGGTGATATCTCCCTAGTTCAGCCCATACAGGGTGATCCTAATGTGGATATTAAGCTAGCGAGAATTGGCTGGCATCTCTTCCGCGATCCTCAATTATCGTCAAATGGTAATGTCAGCTGCGCGACATGCCACAATCTGCAAACCAATGGCGCTGAAAATACACCAGTCTCTACGGGGGTGAAAGGTGATGGAATTAGAAATTCTATAACAGTGTTTAATGCAGCGTTAAATTATCGTTTTTTATGGGATGGTACGGAAAACACCTTGATGGCTCAGATTGATGGTCCAATCCATAATCCAATGGAAATGGACTCAAACTGGCAAACAATAGAGCAATATGTAAAAGAGAGTGAACATTATCAAGCGCTATTTAATCGTGACGGTGAATTGCCGATTAACGTTCATAATATCAAGTCCGCTATTGTGGAGTTTGTTGAAGGGCTGCAGACGCCTGGCGCACCATTCGATGCTTACTTATTGGGTTACACGCATGTATTGAGTGAACAGCAAATCAGAGGTTGGAAAACATTTCAGACTTCAGGTTGTGTGCAGTGTCATCAGGGCAAAAATATCGGCGGAGCGATGATCCAAAGGTTCGCCTATTTCAAGGATAAGCCAGTCGTAGAGGACTCGGGCAGGCAACTCGTTACGATAGAGGATGAAGAGCGATTCTATTTTAGAGTAGCCAGTTTACGCAATGTCGCGCTAACGAGTCCTTATTTTCATAATGGGCAAGTCGATAAGTTATCCGACGCGATACAAATCATGGCTAAAACCCAGCTCGGTATAACGATGAACGATGAGAATGTCGCGGACATTGAAGCATTCTTGCAGTCGTTGACAGCACCTAGACCCATAATTTTAGAGGTGTTGGAAAATGAATAAATTCAAACTGATCAACTTTTGCTTTTTTATTGGGATACTGACGTGCTGCACACTGGCGTATATGTCGTATATGAACTCAAAAAACGCTCAAGAATTTCATGCAGAGCTAATGAACATCGGACATGAGTTGATTGAAGAGCGTGATGTTATCGTGAACCGATATGCCGTTGAAGATAGAAAAAACTATGAGTTAACAACATCTTTAGTAGAGATAGAAATCGCAGCACAGGCACTGTTGGAATCATCAAAGGCATCAGTTTGGTTTCCCGTGACACCCAATCGTATAAAAGTTAGGGATACGCTTGAACAGTTTAAGGAGCGAGTGCTTCAAACAACGTTGAAGCTTGATATGTTAATTGGTGTTCAGGTAGAAAATCGGTATGCATTACTCATGTTGTTCAATTTATATCAGCAAGATGTTTCTATCGAGAGCGGTCAATCATTGGGTGGCAGTCGTTATTTTGAATTTCTCAACCAGTTGCTTCTAACACAAACGGAAGTTGAGAGTGAAAAGGAAGCGAACTTCCTTAAGCGGCTTCAAACGAGTGATAAAAGAATTGAATTGCTGACGAATGAACTGCTTGATCACACTTATATTGAGTTTGTCGAAAGCTCAGAGCATCGGTTACTCAATATTGCTCAAAGTGAGGCGCGTTTTACGTGGTTGTTTGTATTTATTGCGGTGATGTTTCTAGTTAGCGCGTTTGTTTATCAGTCACATCACCGAATGCATAACTTAAAACAGTTGAATCTTGAAATTGAAGAGGCGAGAAACAAAGCCGAGCGAGCGGCAAAAGCGAAATCAAATTTTCTCGCTGCAATGAGTCACGAACTAAGGACGCCGATGAATGGTGTACTAGGGCTTTCTCAAATGATTGCAGAAGAGACCAAAGAGCCGACGACGAAAGAGCATATTAGGGTTATTCTTGATTCTGGCCAGCATCTGATGACTATCCTCAACGATATTTTGGATTTTTCTAAAGTTGAAGAAAACAAACTGGAATTTGAGCAAGCTAAGTTTAAGCTCGATCAAGTGCTTTCTCCGGTGTGTAGCGCAATAAAACCACTTGTTGATGAAAAAAATATCGAGTTAATCTTGGAAAACGAGGTTTCTGAATATACTGAATTTACTGGAGATTGTGCGCGTTTACGACAGATCTTGTTTAATCTCGCCGGTAACGCGGTGAAGTTTACCAATGAAGGGCATGTGCTGGTTAGAACTGAGTTAGATGAATCGAATCAGTTGTTGGTCATGCGCGTGAGCGACACCGGTATTGGTATTGCGCCAGACAAGCACGAGCATATTTTTAACTCGTTTGAGCAAGCAGACTCATCAACGACTCGAAGGTTCGGCGGAACAGGGCTTGGGTTAGCCATCGTCAAAAAACTAACCGATTTGATGGGTGGCCATATTACTCTGAAGAGTATAGAAGGCGTTGGAAGTCAATTTATCGTTGAGTTGCCGATTCCTTGGGTAGAATCTGCTCCGAAAAAGCAGCAAGAAGCACCGAAACCTCGCGCAAAATCACACCATTTAAAGATACTACTTGCTGATGATAACCGTGTGAATGCCATTGTGGCAAAAGGGTTTTGCGAAAAGCTTGGGCATGAAGTGGAAGTTGCAGAAAATGGATTAATCGCGGTTAAAAAGGCGAAAGAGAACGAGTACGACCTGATCTTGATGGACAACCATATGCCCGAGATGAATGGCGTTGAGGCGACACGCGTTATCCGACAAGAGTTAGGTATCAAGACATTACTCTTTGCGTACACGGCAGACGTATTTCGTGAAGCTCACGATAGCTTTATTGAAGCAGGAGCAGACCATGTGCTTACGAAACCGCTACAGCATGAGAGCTTTTCAGACGCTCTCAAACAGTTTGCCGCCAGACTCGAACCGAAACAGAATCCGCCACTAACGAGTGACAGCAATGTGCTTCAATTGCAACGTAAGCCAATCGAGAACTTAAGGTTAACAGAGGAAGAACTCTCCCGCTCAGGCATGTTTACTTCTTTACGAGATGAGCCAGAAGCGCTCGACGAGTTGCTAAAAAGCATTATTGTCGATTTTGAGACTTCGGTTGATGAACTTATTGAATACTTTATGGCTGAAGACTTTGCTTCATTAGCGCTGACGTTGCACAAAACGAAAGGGATGGCACTGAACCTAAGTTTACCTATTTTGGCGAGCCAAACGGAGACCCTGGAAACTCAACTTAAAGCCAACCAAAGTCCCGAGATTGAGCAGTTACAGATGCTGATCAATCGGTTACAGGTCAACATCCATCAGTCTCATAGACTTTTGGATGATATCCAGAAGAACAATGCCGATCCTCAACAGATTTTATAGTCCCTGTGAGTGCGATGCTTTCCTTAACTCATTTTGTTGTGGTTTACTGTGGCAAGGACGGATAGTGTTGATTCGTCGTCGGAAAATCAGGGAGTTAGAATGAGTAAGCATTCCGCTTTAATCAAATGGCATCGTAAAGCTGGCGAAGAGTTTAGTGATAATAAGTATAGTCGGGCACACATTTGGCAATTTGATGGAGGGTTGCAAGTCCCAGCATCTCCATCTCCCCACGTAGTACCATTACCACTATCCGTAGAAGAAAACGTTGATCCAGAAGAAGCGTTTGTCGCGGCACTTTCTAGTTGTCATATGCTCGTTTTCCTGTCTATTGCAGCAAAGCGACGTTATGTTGTGGACAGTTACTTCGATGAAGCGGTAGGGGAGCTTGAAAAAGGCGAAAACGGAAAAGAGTGGGTATCAAAGGTAACGTTAAACCCTAAGATAACATTTTCAGGTGAAAAACAACCGACACCATCTCAATTAGAAAAACTGCACCACATGGCCCATGAGAATTGCTTTATCGCCAACTCCGTTAAAACAGAAGTGACAACGCTTATTGCGAATTAAGTGGAGCTCTTTATCAAAAAGCGCGGCCTATTGCGGAGTTATATTAAGCCAGCAGTCATCCTGCTGGCTCGTTCATCTAGACGACACCTTGCTCAATCATTGCATCAGCGACTTTTCTAAAGCCTGCAATGTTGGCGCCTAAAACTAAATTTCCAGGTTGGCCAAACTCTTTACTGGTTTCGTTTGCATTGATGAAAATATTTTTCATGATGGTTTGCAACTGACTATCCACTTGTTCAAACGTCCAGTTTTGCATGCTGGCGTTTTGCGCCATTTCAAGTTGACTGGTTGCAACGCCGCCTGCATTGGCTGCTTTTGCAGGCCCATAAGCTATGTCCGAGTCCACGATAATATTGGCAGCATCACGGGTGGTTGGCATGTTCGCCCCTTCACTAATCAAAATACATCCGTTTTCGATAAGAGCCAGTGCGTCGTCTGACGTTAATTCATTTTGAGTCGCACAAGGGAAGGCAGCATCAGCCTGATATCGCCAAACAGCATGTCCTTCATTAGGATAGTCGCCCTCTGGTGTGTATTCTGCTTCAGGGTAAGTTTCTAAATATTCTTCTAAGCTTGCTCTTTTCACTTCTTTCAGTTGTTTTAGGAGCTTAAGATCAATACCGTGCTCATGATAGATCGTACCTCGAGAGTCGCTGCATGTAACTGGCGTTGCTCCCATATGGTACAGTTTTTCAATGGCGTAGATAGCCACGTTGCCAGCACCAGAAACGAGGCAAGTTTTCCCTTTCAATGAATCGTTGCGGTCGTTGAGCATGCACTCTGCAAAATAGACGGCGCCATATCCTGTCGCTTCTTTTCTGGCGAGTGAGCCACCCCAAAGCAGACTCTTGCCTGTAAGCACACCTTCGTAGCGGCCCGTCAATCGTTTGTATTGACCAAACATATAGCCAATTTCGCGCGCCCCGACACCGATATCGCCTGCGGGCACATCGGTGGTAGGACCGATGTGACGGTACAACTCGTTCATAAATGATTGGCAAAATCGCATGATCTCGCCGTCGGATTTTCCTTTAGGATCGAAGTTTGAACCGCCTTTGCCGCCACCGATAGGAAGGCCAGTCAGTGCGTTTTTAAAGATTTGCTCAAAGCCGAGAAATTTTATGATGCTCGCATTGACTGAGTGATGGAATCTCAATCCTCCTTTGTACGGCCCCAAAGCAGAGTTGAATTCAACTCGATAACCTTTGTTTACTTGTACATTTCCAGCATCATCAACCCAAGGAACTCGAAACATGATTTGACGTTCTGGCTCGACGATCCTCTGGATAATCGCTTGTTCCTTATATTTATTATTGCCTTCTATTACCGGCGCGAGAGAAGTTAATACTTCTTCTACCGCTTGGTAAAATTCTTTTTGCGCAGGGCTACTGTGTTGCAACGCAACAATAGTATCGTGTATGTATGACATAGATTTCTTCCTTGATGTGAATAGGCAATCAGTTTATATGAATGTATTTCCATTAAATAGTGATTTTGACCAAGATTCAATGGTTGTAGTGGTCTTTCCTGCGGATGAGAATGTGCAGCTTCTAACCCAGGCTGTGTTGGTTGAAATAGGCAGGGCTAGCTAAGTAAGCGGATGGTTGAGTGATCAGTTTCACATATAACAAGCAGAAATCACTTTAGTCGATGTTGTTGTGCAGTTACGCAAATTGTTTATGTTAACGTCATGTTAAAGTTTTTGTGTGTGATAACTTGTGAAAAGACAACTATATGGATGAGCTTAAGGTTCTGAACTCGTTTATTCAGCAGAATGGCCTACCAGCGTTTGGCCACCTTGATGGAATTCCAACATCGTTACAGCTAGATAAATTTACCTACCTCGATGAGATGGATAAGCCGGTGTCTAAGTGGCGCCGTTATCGCGATTATAAGCAGTTTCAGTTCGTCAATTTGGTCACACCTAATTACGTCATTGGAGTAGCGATTGCTGATATACGGTATTTAGCATCCGGCTTTTGCTACCTGTTTGATATTAAAAAGAATAAGTTGATTGAGCAACAATGGTTGAAACCTTTTAATATAGGTTATCAAACTCAGCCTTCCAGTTGGTGCAGTCTTGCCCATCTTGCTAACAAAAGAGTTCAGTTTTCTATTAAGGATGGTATTTGGCACGTCCACTTTGTGACAGAGTCAGTCAATGCGGATCTCTATTTACGTCCAGAAAATATGAGTTTGCCATTAATGTTGTGTACGCCAACAGGTTATGCGGGTTGGACATATACTCAGAAGCACAATGCGTTAGCAGTAGACGGTAACTTGTTCATATTAGGAAAAGAGCAAGATCTTTCAGAGGTGGCTGCTGGTTACGATTTTTCCGCTGGGTACATGCGGCGAGAAACAAGTTGGCGCTGGGCAAGTATCAATTGCTTTGAGGATGACAGGCGTCTGGGGTTGAACTTGGCAGCTGGCGTTAATGAAACTGGCTATTGCGAAAATGTATTGTGGATTAATGGTCAGCGTCACTTTTTGCAACCTGTGCAGTTTCAGTTTTCACGAAGTGATGAAGGGCAAAAGTGGCATATTACGTCTGAAGATAAACGAGTTAACTTACAGTTCACGCCTTTGAATCGACGCTCAGAGAAGAAAAATTTTTGGCTTCTCAAAAGTAACTTTCGTCAGTACATCGGTTATTTCTCTGGCTATATTATCGATGGAAATGGCATCAAACATCAGTTAGAAGAAGTTATGGGTCTTACTGAAGATCACTATGCAAAATGGTAGAAACACAATGGATTGGACGCAGTTGATGGACCGCCCAGAATTACTTCTGATGATTCTGGCTCCAGTTTTCTTTTTCTGCATGCTTGCCGAATATTGGTTCGGACAAAGAAGGGGACGCTTGCCTGAAAGCGCGACGTATTACTTCCCTGAAGTAGCGTGTAATTTTGTTCTTGCGGGCTTACACCAAGCGACAGACATACTCACGGGTTTACTGATTGCTCAGTTGTATTTGTGGTGGTTCGATTGGCGTTTGTTTGATATCGAAATGAGCGTCTCAGCTTTTCTTTTACTTGTTGTCCTGCAAGATTTTTTCTATTACTGGTTTCATCGGGCTAGCCATCGTATTCGTTGGATGTGGGCCGCGCACGTTGTTCATCACAGTTCGGAAAGAATGAACTTTAGTACCGCCTTTCGTCAAAGTTTAATGTATCCGCTAGCGGGGATGTGGATTTTTTGGTTGCCCTTGGTGATTATTGGTTTTGAGCCAAAATGGGTTGTCTTCGTTGTGTTGTTTAATCTGGGCTTACAGTTTTTTGTTCACACCCAATCAATTCGTTCGCTCGGGCCACTAGAGTGGGTATTTAACACGCCGTCTCATCATCGCGTTCATCATGGTGTGAACCGTCAGTACATCGACAAAAATTATGCGGGTGTATTAATTATTTGGGATCGAATGTTCGGAACGTTTGAACCAGAGGTGGAAACGGTTCGGTATGGGGTTTCTAAACCTGTAAACAGCTTTAATCCCATCCGCGTGACGTTTGCAGAATGGAAAGACATGTTTTATGACGTAACTCGACCAAACTTATCATGGAAACAACGCTGCCGCCGTTTGTTCGCTCCGCCATCGGATTTTTATGAGTAAACTGAGATAAAGAGATTGGAGCGGGCAGCGGGAATCGAACCCGCATCATCAGCTTGGAAGGCTGAGGTAATAGCCATTATACGATGCCCGCGCATCGATAGGACTCGGTTAATATGCCACACTGGACGAAAAAGAAAAGTCTTTTCTCATCAAATGTTTGTCAGTTGCCTAAAAAAGTAGCGGACTGATGTCAAAGTGTTCATTGTCTCTGGTTTTTTGTGGTACTCGCGATTTCGTTACTAAGCCTAGAGGCTTCCAATTAGGTCGTAAACACCGAATTCTTAGGTGTTTAGATGTTGATGATATTCAAGATTTTCTGTGTAAAGGTTAATCTCGTTTATTGAACAGTCACGTTTCATGGTCAAGACTAGATATTGAAATGATTACTTTTTACTGTTGATGCGTATGTATAACACAGGGTAATTCTGCTGAAACAGTCAGCTTAACCAAAGGAGATTTAACATGATGAGAGGTTTGATATTAGGGCTGGTGGTGATGCTGGTATCTGCTTGTACTACCGTTACAACCGATGTAGATAAACAAGCCGACTTTTCAGCTTACAGAACGTTTGACTTCGGTGCTCAGGCGGAAGCTCCTACCAGTATTGATGGTCGACGTATTGAGCAAGGGCTTGCTGAACAGCTTGAGGGTAAGGGTTTAAATAAGGTAAATAGTGGCGGTGACCTTTACGTACATCATGATATCGTAGAAGAATCCGAGCTTGTTTCTTCAGGATCGTCGGTGAGCTTTGGCTATGGCTGGAATAGCTTTGGTGTGATCACTTCAAGCCCAGAAAGATATAAAGAACGTAAGTATGGGAAGTTGGTAGTTGAACTGGTTGATGCAAAGGCTAATCAAGTCGTTTGGAAAGGCGTTTCAAGTCGTAAACTGTCTGAGTCAATGAGCTCTGAGAAAAGAGAATCTCTCATCCAAGAAGAAATCGCGAAGATGTTTGAAAGCTACCCTTACGGTGAAAAATAATTAGTATTCTTAACGATTAAGAATACTAATTGCCAATAGTTACGCACAGGGTTAAAAGAACTTATTATTTTGGCTTTAGTTACCTTTGTGCGTACGATTCTGATTGCTTTACTCGGACTACTTTTCTGCTTGTTGGCTCCGAGCATGAGCCTGGCGCACTCACACCCAAATTTTCTTTCCTTTCATAACCAGAATATCGCTGTTGACGCTAAGTCGAAGCACTTTTCAGAACATCCTGTCTCTCCAATACAACAAGACTATCCGAGTTTAAACAGCCGGAATATATTGAGGGTTAGCCATGCTAAGGAAATGAGCTCGAACGACGATGTAGAACCCGAATGGTTTGAAATGCTTGATGTAGCATGGTGGGCGCATCGTTCGGCAATTTACTCGATGAAGCGGCTAAAACGCATCGGCAATGAGGCTTTAGATTGTTGTATTGAAAGTATTTTTAATCACTCTAAATACAGAATCGGCGTGAGAAAAGAATCGAATTTGATATACCGCTTTATACATGCTCGCTAACACATTCCATGTTTTTGAAACTTTTGGTTAATTATGCTTAGGAGCGGTTTATGTTTGATTCGATAATTCAGGTCTTGAGTGCCTTTTGGCATCAAGATTTCACGGCGTTAATGGCGCCAGGCAGTGCAGGTTTAGTTTATTTTGTTGTTGCTGTGATTATCTTTTTGGAAAGTGGTTTTATTCCCGCTGCACCTTTCCCATGCGACAGTGTCGTCGTATTGTCCGGTACGCTGGCGGCGGTTGGCGTCCTTGACCCAATTATGATCATGTTGGTGATAGCTGTTAGTGCGGGATTGGGAAGTTGGGCGGCTTATTTACAAGGCAAGTGGCTAAATCGCTTACCTAAGGTCCAAGGCTGGGTGAGCGCGGTTCCTCAAAAGCGTTTGGAACAAGTCGACGTATTACTCAGTAAACATGGATTGGTTGCGCTTTTGTGCACGCGGTTTATTCCGGTTGTTCGTTCCCTATTGCCATTAATGATGGGGTTGCGAGTGAAACGTATTAGTAAATTCCATTACTTTGCGTGGCTGAGTGCGATTTTATGGACACTGATATTATGCGGTTTTGGTTCATTACTTCCTTTGCTACCGGAAAATATGAGCAAAGCAATCACAATGCTATTAATGGCGGCACCAATAATTACTCTTGTGATTGGAGTGCTTAGTTTCTTGTTTGTTAAAGCACGTCGAGCGTTCTGTAAACCCAAGGATGTGTCTGAGTTTTCTCAGTAAGTTTACTTGATTTGCACTTTTAAGCTTGTATGCAGATTAGACATCTAATCGACAGGTTTTTATCAGTAAAAAGAAAGGCGCATACATTGCGCCTTTCTTTTTGAGTGTCGTTAGGGTTTCGAATTTAATAGCCAATGCTATATAAGTATTCGCCAACTTCTTTGCACTGAGACTTGTAGATGTTCTCTACTTCAGACTCATTCTTATCTGCTGCTTTAAATTCAAGTTCGGCAGACGATAGCTGGTCAAAGCTGTAGTCTCTCTCAGACATTAAGTAGTGTCTGAACATCGCTCTGTGTTCCGGAACTGCAATACGTGCGTTAGAAACGTTGGCACACTCTAACAGAGTGTCGTTACTCATTTCTTCTGGCTTAGTTTCTGTGTTTGCAAAGGTTGAGCCCGCTGAAAATAGTAATGCTAGTGCGATTGTTGTAGCGATTCTTGTCATTATATGGACCTCAAATTGGTTCTAGTAACAATGAGCATATTGGCTCTTATCGTTACATTTTCGTGTTCTCTGTATGTCATAAAAAGTTAAACAACAGAGAAGGCGTTGCGACCATGAGTAAAGACGTACATTAAGTTCGCTTCCTTTCTTCCTGAGAGGCGATAAAGAGAGCGTTGACTCATGAGTCCGCCATAACTGTCTAGAGGTAAGCGAGATGCTTGTTTTGCCAACTCCAGTAGTGGTGGAGAAGAGAAAGCAATAAGTAAAAAATAATCAGGAGTAAAATCTGATGATAAAACGCCATCAGTAGCTGATGTTCGGCGACAGGAGACAAGCCCGAACAACTCGCGCTTTATATGTAGGTAGTAACTTTCTGATCCCCAAGAACTCAGAGAAGCTGAGGCATGAAAATCAGTGTGTGCTAGCTCAAAATCGTCTTGTTGTGAGAGTTTAAGTAAACGCTCGGAAGTGTAATGTTTGGTGTGGTGCCACTCATGCGCATATGAAGCTGTGATGAGCCCTGAGAGCAGGGACAAAGAAAGCATCAATAATATACGGTGTAGATAACGCAAGAAGTAACCCTAAACATATAAAGCCACAGTTACCCACCATGATTAAGGAATCTTAGTGGAACTATGATAACGATGAAAGCCAGTGTCTGATGAACTCAGCGTATACTAACGAGATGGAAGGGGGATGAACAGAGTTTTCTGATCGCACTTAGGTATATGAGCGAATAACACAATAATTTTCGCTTTCGAGTAAGCGAAAATGGAAAGAGAGTCGTTGCACAGGACGATTAAGCTAACAGGATTATTACTGGGGAAGAAATAGAATCTTCTTTTTTCTTCCCCATATGTGTCACATAGGTATTACGCGCTTGCGTAAATAACGCTGCCGCCTTTTATAGTGTCAATGATCTCGCGAGACAACTTCTCTGGTAAAGCAGGGCAACCCCAACTGCGTCCGAGGTATCCATTCTTCTTGATAAAGGAAGGGTTTGCGTAATCGGCACCGTGCACGACAATGTAACGCTCGCGAGCTTTGTCGTTTAATCCAGAGCTTAGCCCATCTAATCGAAGTGAATAGCCATTTGAGCCGTAGTAAGTGGTATCAGTCAAAAAAGTGCCCAATGATGTTTTTCGCGAGTTCACGACATTTGAAAACTGTGTCGCTGTTTTCTTTCCGCTGTTCACGCCGTGAGAAACATACGTATTGTAGATTAGCTTCTTTTTATCTAAATCAACCACATAAAAACGCTTTTCAGTTGATGGTTTACTATAGTCGATGATCGTTAGTACCGACTTCTTTCTATCGGGTGTCTTCTGATAAGCGATGTAAGCGTCACTGAACAACTTAAAGTCTACTATGCCATCTAGCTTGGCTTGTTTAAACACATGTTCAACTTGCTTTGGTCGTAAATGATCCCTGGGTTCGTTATCTGATTGTTTTGCAAAAGCAAAAGGTGAGACAGACAACAGCGCACATGTAAATAATAAAATTAACTTTTTCATCTTGGCTAAATAAAACTCTATGGTGTTACAAATTTACCGATTGCTTCATGCATTCGTTAAAACAACATGCACATCAATATAATTCTATTCCCAATGTTTCTTATTGCACGCTTAGGTGCTTGATATTGGGTTGACGATAAGTTTTCGAGTTAAAAACTAACTAATTGAAACTTATATAAAATATGAAGTTTAACGATGGTTTCTATAAACTTCGGCGTAAATAATATCTGATATATGTAATTAATAAAACTGTGTTTAAGGATATTTGTGAAGTTGCTAATTTATAAAAACGGCGTTTTATTTTTCGTACTTTAGAAACTCTTTTTATTTCAATGTGTTTTCTTTTTCTACGCTTTATCCAATACCTCAAAAGTTTGTGATTTAACTCGTAACAAATCGTAACGCCGAATCGTTATGTGTATAAGTGCATTTATAATGTATGAATAAACAACAGGGTGGTAAGAAAAGGCAGTAAAACAGCGGTGAATCGGTTGTTTTTAATTCACGATTGACAAAGCCAAGTCTAAGTCGTACAAAAATTGAACTTGTGAATGTATCGTTTAAGTGAGAGTGATGAGCTCGACAAAAGTGAAGTGATGCGTGCTATTGTTTATTCTCTAATTTATTCGATTACATAAGGAAGGGTACATAGTAAAAATTGAAAAAATAATTCTATCGTGTGGATTAAAATATATAAATAATAAAACTTAGAAATTAAAATATAAGAACGCCAGATCTGAATTCATTAAATTTTTGAACATGAAAGTAAACTCTATCTATTATGTTTGGTTTGGTTTGGTTTGGTTTGAAAGCGCTCAAATTGATTTAAGGACGGTTATGACAGCATTTAATAAAGTGTTTATTGTCACTCCCAATGTTAATGATTTTGCAATGTTGCGAGAGTCGTCATTGGAAATGTCTCTTCAAGTAACGGCAAGCAAACCTATCCAACTCTATGGAGAGCCTGTTAAAGCCAGTTGGAAAAGTATTGATATTGAATGGTTAGACGTTAAGGGTGAAAAGCCATTACCCAGGCCTGATATTGCAGCATGGGGATCTTTTACTCTTGCTGTATCCGCTTCTATTGCGGATAAGCTCAATGTGTTAAGCGAGAATGTCGAATTTTTACCATTAAATCTACAAGGAAAGCCTTGGCGAGCATTAAACATTGTCACTCAAATTGATGCCATTGATACCTCTGCTACCGAGTATAATCTTCGTCATGGTAAGCTAAGTCGTGTTAGACCGTTTAAGAAACTCGTTTTGAATAGAGAAGCCGTTAATGAATCTGATTTGTTCAGAGTAAAAGGTGCTGGGCTCAGAACGTTTTGCACGGACAAAAAAGGTGGCTTGTACGATAGAGTCAAAGCGCTGAATTTGACCGGTTTGGATTTCAAGGAAGTGCTGGTTTAAAAACGAATAAATAGTAATTTACTCAACTAAAGTCATAGATATAGGTATGGGGGAACAAAAGCTGAGCATCTATCAATTAAGCTCATATACAACTAAATACAGCCGCCACAGCTGTGACTGCTGTACTTCTCCCCTTAACTTATGTTCTTGAAACCCTAATTGAGCTGACCATGGACGCATCAAATCGACTGTCGTCATTTGCCGATTGCCACCACAAGCTCAATTGTTCTTTAGTCATTGGTTTGCCAAATAAATAGCCTTGCATATAGTCGCAGCGGTATGCCGATAACCATTCATGCATCATATTGTGTTCAATACCTTCTGCTGTAACCGTTTTATTTTGGGCATGGCATAGCTCAATAATAGGTTTGATCACATGTCCGTTGTTGGTGTTCATCAATGTAACGAGGAACTCTCGATCAAATTTGATTTTTTGAACCGGATACTGAACGAGCTGAGTTAACGATGTGTAACCAGAACCAAAGTCATCAATTGCAAGACGGTAGCCACGTTTTGATAGCTCATCAAGTAGGGCCGTGCCTTGTTGTTCTGCGGCAAAGGTTTCGGTTATTTCTATCTCAATACATTCTGGTTTAACACTGTGCAGTGTCGCTTGTTCATGGATGTAGTTTGCCATTTCTATCGAGTTTAGCTCTGCTGATGAAAGATTGACCGAAAGAACAATATCCTTACCGAAAATATTCCTTAATTGATGGTATTCCGCCGTTGCATTGGCGAAAACCCAGCGGTCAATTTTATCAAATAATCCGGCTTGCTCTGCAATTGGAATAAACTCCTTTGGGGGGATAGGGCCGATACCTTCGGCTTCCCAGCGCAACAAGACTTCTAACCCCTCAATTTCGTTGCTTCGATTGTTCATATAGGGTTGAAAAACAAGGTGGAATTCTTCCTCTACATTGCTTTTTCGGAGCGCACGTTCAAGCTGACTTCGTCTTTGAGACTCAATATTGAGAGCGGCTGAATAATAGGCGTATTGATTTTTCCCTGCCCGTTTTGCTTGATACATAGCCGCATCGGCACTGGAGAGTAACTTCGCGATGTCAGTACCGTCTTGAGGATATTGTGCAATACCTACGCTTGCCGTAACGGGAAATGAATTACTCCAAGATGAACTGAGATTACTAATCGGTTTTAGTAACTCTGATGCAAGCAAATCAGGCAAGCGTTTTACCTCTTGATTTGAGCTCAGCAAAATTGCAAATTCGTCACCAGATAACCTGGCGGCAAAGCAGGGGCTGTTGTAATCGTGCGAGAACTTTTGACAGGCATTCTTGATGTGTGATGAGAACACTTTTAATAAGTTATCTCCCAATTCATGCCCGTATTTATCATTCACGTATTTAAAGTTATCAAGATCGACGTAAACAACCCACAGAAACTGCGAAGGGGAGATAAGTTCACGAGTGGCAAGCTCATGAAAACGATGGCGATTGGCGAGTTGCGTCAGGTGATCCGTTTCAGCTAGGCGTTTTGTCTTTTTATAGATGACATTAAGTTCCTCATACATATCAAAAAAGCGTGCAGAGAGGCGTCCTATTTCATCGTTTGTTTCTAGCTTTTCAATATTGTCACGTTGATTAGATTCAAGTTCGTTCAGCTGCTTATCAAGGCGAGAAACAGGGCGCAACACATAGCGGTACAACACCAAAATGATTAATGTGATGGTGAAAAACGCCGCTACGCCAAAGGAGAAAGCAAGTTCTAGCCACACTTTATCGACTTTATTCCACATTAAATATTCGGCAGGAGAAAGCACGGCATAAAAGTGCGGCAGCAGCTCAATGGTTTGAGCGAGAGGAATATCAAGATAAATGGGTTTGTCGGCGAAAGTAATCACGCTGTGCGTGTCAAACTCGATGTCATGCTTAATCTCGTTAAAGGCTTCAAGTGATACGGAAACTACCACAAAAAACACATTTTTCGAGTCAAAGCTCAAAGGGTGAGTCCCCGTTCTTTTGTCGACGACCTCATATTGAAGAAGAATGCTTTGTCCACTGGAGTTATAAATAAAGCCAGTGTGACTGAAAGCCTCTCTCTCATTGAAACTTCGTGATATGTACTCTAACACCTTTGGGTCGACCACGCCCGATGATTCGTAATATTTGTTTTCTGTGTAGTAGAGAAGGTTTTGTTTGCCGTCGAGGATCGCCATGCTTGCATCGCCTTTGTAACCATGGCTCAATACTTCAGCGGTCTCGTCTAATCGGTTAAACAAGACTCGTTCACGATAGGGGTTGTTATGATTTACCAAATAGTCTTGTAATACATCACTTTTACTGAGCGTATAGGCATAACTATTAAGAAAAATATTCGCTTGTCGAAACTGCCCGGCGAGCTTTTCCATTTGCAACTGAATATAGCTGTCTTCCCGCTTGATGAGCGTCACTTTTTGAATGCTATAAATAATATAGCTAGATACTAACGCGCTTAATAAGATCACTGGCGCGACAAGCAAAATGACTCTATTGCTTAACTTCATTATGGTTCTTAGTTTCCGTTTGTGTCCCTACAAACGTCGCGTACCAGGTAAGGTACTGAACGGATGATGTGTTTTGGCAAATTGTAACCAGATTGTAAGGTGAGCGTTCTCCAAAATCAGGCAGCTATCTAAGAATTGTGATGACGTGAAAGGTTTCGAGCTTATTAACTAGAGGTTTTCTCAGTAGTAGGACGTCTCTTTTCCTTCCTCCCTGTATAAAACCTAACCGTAATGACAGGGAAATACCGTCATCGAAACGTTTCGATGGTAAAGTGTGACTCAAGTGCACTTTTCCTATTCAATGACAATTGAATTACAGATCATTCTCACACCTTATCGATCTCACACTGGTCAAATTGCGATGACGAATTATTATTTCATCGAAACGTTTCGATGAGTTTTCTGTTAATAACGAAAACACTTTAAAACAGGCGCTCATGGTTGTATGAACGTGTAACCGAAAGGTCGATGAGATGAAAAAAAGTACCCTAATTAACTCAGATATTTCTTACTTGGTGGCGACGCTAGGCCACACCGACGAGATCACGATATGTGATGCTGGTCTACCAATCCCAGAGCATGTTCAGCGAATCGATTTGGCGCTAACGCATGGGGTACCAAGTTTTCTTGATACTGTTCGCGTAATTCTATCTGAGTCCCAAATCGAAGGGGTCATCATTGCGGAAGAGTTCTCTGATGCAAGCCCAGTTTTGCATGAAGCGTTGCTCAACGAACTGAGCAAAGAGAGTGAAGAAACGGGCAAATCTATTGAAGTGAGCTACGTGTCACATGAAGCGTTTAAAGCACGTACGGCGCAAAGTCGCGCTATCGTAAGAACCGGCGAATGCTCGCCATATGCGAACGTTATTTTCCAAGCGGGCGTGGTTTTTTAAGCCAGAGATATTGAGGACAGATTATGACTCAAGCCATTCTACAACTAAGCGAAATTGAGAAGGCGTTTCCGGGCGTAAAAGCACTCGACAAAGCAAGCCTGAATGTTTATCCAGGCCGTGTTATGGCGCTGATGGGTGAAAATGGAGCAGGCAAGTCAACGTTAATGAAGGTGTTGACAGGCATTTACCACATGGATACGGGGAGCATTCAATATCAAGGTCAGCCGGCGGCCTTTAAAGGGCCACGCGATTCACAGGAAGCTGGTATTAGTATTATTCACCAAGAGCTGAACCTGATTCCTGAACTGACGATTGCCGAAAATATTTACTTGGGACGAGAGTTCACTGGATCCTTAGGGCGTATCCAGTGGGGCAAAATGTATGACGAAGCTGACAAGCTTTTAAAACGTCTCAATGTAAAGCATTCATCAAAAACATTGCTTGGCGATTTAAGCCTTGGTGAACAACAAATGGTGGAAATTGCAAAGGCACTTTCGTTTGAGTCGAAAGTCATCATTATGGATGAGCCAACGGACGCATTGACCGATACCGAAACGGAATCACTGTTTAAAGTGATTAATGAGCTTCGCGAGCAAGGATGCGGCATCGTATACATTTCGCATCGTCTTAAAGAAATCTTTGAAATCTGTGACGACATTACCGTACTTCGTGATGGTAAGTTTATCGGTGAGTGCAAGGTGTCCGACACTGATGAAGATGGCCTAATTGAAATGATGGTTGGCCGAAAATTAGAAGAGCAATATCCACGTATTGATGTCCAACATGGCGAAGCTTGTCTTGAAGTCATTGGTTTGACTGGATCTGGCGTTCAGGATGTGAGCTTTACTCTCAAGCGTGGTGAGATTCTTGGAATTTCTGGCTTGATGGGCGCAGGCCGCACTGAACTCATGAAAGTCATTTACGGCGCATTACCTAGTGAGCATGGTGTTATCAATCTTGATAACAAAACTATTAACCCGGTTAGCCCGCAAGATGGCTTGGCAAATGGTATCGCTTACATCTCTGAAGATCGCAAAGGCGATGGTTTGGTTTTAGGTCTTTCAGTTAAGGAGAACATGTCACTTTGTTCGCTAAACCAGCTGACCAAAGGCTTCCAGATTCAACACAGCGACGAAGTGATTGCAGTGGAAGATTTTATTAAGTTATTCAACATTAAAACCCCAACGCGAGATCAAATCATCGGCAACTTATCTGGTGGTAACCAGCAAAAAGTTGCGATTGCGAAAGGGTTAATGACGAAACCTAAAGTTCTGATTCTGGATGAGCCAACACGTGGTGTTGATGTCGGAGCAAAAAAAGAGATTTATCAGCTCATCAACAAGTTTAAGGCCGAAGGCATGAGCATCATCTTGGTTTCTTCCGAGATGCCTGAAGTGCTCGGCATGAGCGACCGTATTTTAGTGATGCATGAAGGTCGTATCACTGGCGAATTTGATGCGAAAGACGCCGATCAAGAAAAATTACTCGCCTGTGCCGTAGGCAAAGAGATCAATGAGGAAGCAGCATGAGTACGAATACCATGAGCAAACCAACCGAAACTGGCAACAAGAAGTTGTTCACAAAAGAGTGGCTGATTGAGCAAAAATCACTGATAGCTTTGATCTTTCTGATCGTTGTTGTGTCATTTTTGAACCCGAACTTTTTTACGGTCGACAACATTCTCAACATTCTTCGTCAAACCTCCGTGAATGCCATTATCGCAGTGGGTATGACATTAGTTATTTTAACAGCAGGCATCGACTTAAGTGTTGGTTCGGTATTGGCATTGTGTGGTGCCTTTGCGGCAAGCATGATTGCGCTTGAGGTTCCGGTGCTAGTGGCGGTTCCAACTGCTTTAGTCGCAGGTGCAGCGTTAGGTGCGATCAGCGGTATCATTATTGCGAAGGGTAAGGTGCAGGCATTTATCGCTACGCTGGTTACCATGACGTTACTACGCGGTGTGACCATGGTGTACACCGAAGGTCGTCCAATCTCGACAGGCTTTACTGACACCGCGGATGCGTTCGCATGGTTTGGTACTGGCTACGCGCTAGGCATTCCAGTTCCTGTTTGGTTAATGGTGGTTGTGTTCGCTGCGGCTTGGTATTTACTTAACCACACGCGCTTTGGTCGCTATGTTTACGCACTAGGCGGCAATGAGTCTGCGACTCGCCTATCAGGTATCAATGTAGACCGAGTGAAGATTGGTGTCTACGCCATCTGCGGTATGCTAGCAGCGCTTGCAGGTATTATCGTAACGTCTCGTCTTTCTTCGGCGCAGCCAACAGCAGGTATGGGCTACGAGCTAGACGCTATCGCAGCGGTTGTTCTTGGCGGTACCAGCTTGATGGGCGGTAAAGGCCGTATCATGGGTACCTTGATTGGTGCGCTGATCATCGGTTTCTTGAACAATGCACTTAACCTACTTGATGTTTCTTCCTACTACCAAATGATTGCAAAAGCAGTGGTTATCTTGCTTGCGGTATTGGTAGACAACAAAAACAAGTAATTCATAACAATCTGTATATATAAAACAGTGAATACAAACCGAGTCAGGGGACGTGTACTGGCTCACCCTACACAAAGGACTAGAACGATGAAAAAACTTGCAACTCTTATCTCTGCTGCACTTCTTTCTTCAACCGTATCGGTAGCGGCGCAAGCTCAAGATACCATGGCGATTGTGGTTTCGACGCTAAACAACCCGTTCTTCGTAACGATGAAAGACGGTGCGGAAGCAAAAGCGAAAGAATTGGGGTACGACTTAATTGTACTGGACTCGCAAAATGACCCGAGTAAAGAACTGTCGAACATCGAGGATTTAAGTATTCGCGGCGTAAAAGCAATTCTTATCAACCCAACGGATTCTGATGCAGTGTCTAATGCAATTCGTATGGCGAACCGTTCTAAGATCCCTGTGTTGACATTAGACCGTGGTGCAAGCCGTGGTGAAGTTGTGAGTCACATCGCTTCGGACAACGTAATTGGTGGTGAAATGGCAGGCCACTACATCATGGAAAAAGTCGGCGAAAAAGCAAAAGTCATTCAACTTGAAGGTATTGCGGGCACATCGGCAGCGCGTGAGCGCGGTGAAGGCTTTATGAATGCCGTGAAGGGCAGCGATATGGATCTTCTTGCGAGCCAACCAGCTGACTTTGACCGCACAAAAGGTCTAAACGTAATGGAAAACCTGCTAGCGGCTAACCCGGATGTACAAGCGGTATTTGCACAGAATGATGAAATGGCGCTAGGTGCACTTCGCGCAGTTCAAGCTTCTGGCAAAGATGTCGTTATCGTTGGTTTTGATGGTACGGAAGACGGCATTGCAGCAGTTAACCGTGGCAAACTAGCGGCAACTATTGCTCAGCAACCAGACCTTATCGGTGCTTTAGGTGTTGAAACGGCTGACAAAGTTTTGAAAGGTGAAGAAGTAGAAGAGTACATCCCGGTACCACTAAAAGTAGTCACTAAGTAAGTTTTTAGTTCAATAAATCATCCTAATTTTTGCTCTCTCCTCCGTTTATATCTGTCGTTTAGGAGGTGAGGGCAAACTTACCCAAAATACTGCAAAGTGTGGGGTATAGATGCCTTTGGCTTTTTGTCGAGACTCCTTCATCAGGAAGAGAAGTTAAAGTCATCTAATGTATTTTCCTAAACAGTTTTTAAAAAGGGTTCATTCAGAACCGAGGATAACCGTATGAATAAGTTAGTGGTGTTAGGTAGTGTAAACGCTGACCATGTTCTTCAAGTGCCTTCTTTCCCTCGCCCAGGCGAGACGCTGCATGGTCGCAACTATCAAGTTATCCCAGGTGGCAAAGGTGCCAACCAAGCCGTCGCGGCGGCGCGATTAAATGCAGACATAGGTTTTATCGCTTGTGTGGGCGACGACTCATTCGGCATTAACATTCGCGAAAACTTCAAAATGGACGGCATCGATATCACTGGTGTGAAGATGCAGCCAAATTGCCCGACAGGTATCGCGATGATTCAAGTGTCGGACAGTGGGGAGAACAGCATTTGCATTTCAGCTGAAGCGAACGCCAAACTGACAGCAGAAGCGATTGAGCCAGATTTAGAGCGTATTCGCCAAGCAGATTACTTGCTAATGCAATTGGAAACGCCGATGTGCGGCATTGAGAAAGCTGCGCGTGTAGCGAAAGATGCCAAAACCAACGTAATTTTGAATCCTGCGCCAGCTCGTGAATTGTCAGATGAATTACTGTCTTACATTGACGTGATTACGCCAAATGAAACGGAAGCTGAAGTTCTGACAGGTATTACTGTAACAGACAACGAAAGCGCGCAAGAAGCGGCGAATGTGCTACATGGTAAAGGTATAGAAATTGTCATGATCACACTCGGTGCAAAAGGCGTTTGGCTAAGCCAAAACGGTCGAGGCGAAATCATCTCGGGTTTCCGCGTTGAAGCGACGGATACTACCGCAGCGGGCGATACATTTAATGGGGCATTCGTCACTGGTCTCCTAGAAGGTTTACCTTTAGAATCAGCGATTAAGTTTGCACATGCGGCGGCTGCAATTTCTGTGACCCGCTTTGGCGCGCAAACGTCGATTCCAACCCGCGAAGAGGTGGACGCGTTTCTCGCTGAACAATAAGGCGCACAACGCCTCATTAAAATAGGAGTAGTAACATGGCGACGATGAAAGACATCGCAAAACTGGCAGGGGTTTCCACTTCAACAGTGAGCCATGTTATTAACAAGACGCGTTTTGTGAGCGAAGAGATCTCTGAACGCGTTAACAATGCCGCAAAAGAGCTTAACTACTACGCGCCCTCTGCGTTGGCGCGTAGCCTCAAAGTTAATCGTACCAAAACCATTGGTATGCTCGTGACAACCTCAACCAACCCATTCTTTGGCGAAGTCGTAAAAGGCGTCGAACGCAGCTGCTACCAAAAAGGCTACAGCCTCATTTTATGTAACACCGAGGGTGATAACGAACGTATGCGTCAATCCATTAATACGCTATTGCAAAAGCGTGTCGATGGTTTGATCTTGATGTGCTCGTCGCTAGAAGGAGAGCGTATCGATGTATTTGAGCGTTACCCAGATATCCCAGTTGTGGTAATGGACTGGGGGCCGATGCTATTTACAAGCGATAAAATCCAAGACAACTCACTTCGTGGCGGTTACTTAGCGGCGAAATACTTAATTGATTGCGGCCATACCGAAATTGGGTGCATCACTGGCCCTTTGATTAAACACCAAGCGCAAATGCGATACGAAGGTTATAAGCGAGCAATGAACGAAGCGGGCTTGGAATTTAATGCCAATTGGATCATTGAATCGGACTTCGAATGTGAGGGTGGGTATCAAGCGTTCAAAAAAATGGCTCAACGTGGCGCATTACCCAGCTCGATTTTCGTCTCTAACGATATGATGGCGATGGGTGTGATTAACGCCGCAAATGAGCTCGGTATTAAAGTGCCGGACGACCTATCCATTATTGGTTACGATGACATCCATATCGCGAAATTTATGTCGCCATCGCTAACTACCATTCATCAGCCTAAGTACCGTTTGGGGCAGGCTGCCGTTGAGACTCTTGTCCGAAAGTTGGATGAAAAATCAACAGAGGCACAGGTCGTACAATTAGAGCCGACTCTAGTGGAACGAAAAAGCGTCAAGAGGTTAAAGTCAAACCTCACTGAATGACGTGTGATGTTGAGCTAAAAAATTAAAAAAGTCGTTTCTCTTTATACGATAAAGCCTTACTATCGTCGTTGATTATAAATAAAACTATTAATTGTTGTCTGGCGGATTAGTCAAATGTTATCAAAAGGTTACGCTAAGTTATCTGTAAAACACCCTTGGTTTCACCGAGTTAATGTTATTACAGTTGTATTGATTTTTTTTGTGAGCTGCTATCAGCTACTGGTTAATGAAGCATTTGAGTACGCAATTGGCTTTATTATTACACTTTTGGCGTCAGCTTTATTTGCATCAGCTTCTGCATTCAAAAAACGCTATCTAGGCTTGGATTCATAGGCACGTCTATTTCCAACATCGTTCAATAGCATCATTTATTGCTTTCAAGTAAACATTGAACTGAATTATGATCGAGTGCATCAAGAGGAGGACAAATGTCCTCCTTTTTGTTGGGGATCACGCTCTAATATAAGCGTATTCCAAACAAAATAATAAAGGACATGTTATGGACCTCTTTGCCTTACTCGATATTAATAATACTCTCGTTAACATTCCGATTGGCGACGGCTACGCAATGAGCTGGATCGAAGCTTTCGGTACCGTTTTTGGACTGCTTTGCATTTGGTTTGCCAGCCAAGAAAAAACCATCAACTACTTATTCGGTTTGCTGAATGTCACGCTTTTTGCCGTTATCTTTTTTCAAATTCAGTTATACGGATTATTGCTTCTTCAATTGTTTTTCTTCTGTGCGAACATTTACGGCTGGTATGCGTGGACTCGTCCAAACGCACAAGGTGAAACGCTGGAGGTTCGCTGGTTAAATAAACAGAAACTTATTACTACTGCCTCTATTAGCGTTGCATGTATCGCATTATTAACGATCTATATCGACCCATTTTTCTTTGCGCTAGCAAACATTGCTGTTGATAGCTTGAATCTCTTTGGTGCTGGCTTGGCTGAACCGGTGCTTGAACCTGACGCGTTCCCGTTCTGGGATGCAACCATGACAGTACTTTCTGTTGTTGCACAAATTCTGATGACACGTAAATACGTCGAAAACTGGATTCTATGGGTTGTGATTAATATTATCAGTGTGGGTATCTACGCGACGCAAGGTGTTTACGCAATGTCTGTTCAGTACGCGATTCTTATGTTCATCGCTGCCAATGGCACGCGTGAGTGGGCTCGTAGCGCTAAGCGCAATGGCGATAAAACCTTAGCGCACGCTGCTGCGTAAGGAACGAAAAATGGCCAAACAACCTCATATCGGAGTGGATGAAACACAAATCGCTCCCCTCGTTATTGTATGCGGCGAGCCAGATCGAGCGAATCGTATCGCGGTATTATTTGATGATGCAGAAATGGTGTCGGAAAACCGCGAGTACCGTGTGTTTACCGGCAACTACAAAGGCAAGCCTGTTTCAGTATGTAGTACAGGTATAGGTGCGCCATCGATGATCATCGCAGTGGAAGAGCTAAAACAGTGCGGTGTGACTCATGTGGTACGCGTTGGATCGGCGGGGGCAATGCAATCAGGCATTCATATTGGCGAGTTGATCATTGCCGAAGGCGCGGTAAGAGATGAGGGCGGCTCTAAAGCGTATGTCGATTCGTCTTATCCAGCCTACGCAAGCTTTTCACTGTTAAAGGAAGTTGAGCGTTACTTGTCGATGCAAAAAGTGCATTATCATTTTGGTGTGGTGCGTTCTCACGACAGTTTCTATACCGATGACGAGGATGTAATATGCCAACATTGGAACAAGAAAGGCATCTTAGGTGCCGATATGGAAACCTCTGCGCTGTTCACGGTCGGTCGACTACGAGGCCTTCATGTGGCTTCGATATTAAACAACGTGGTGCTGTATCAACAAGATGTGAAAGAAGGGGTTGGTCAGTACGTTGATGAGGCCAAAGTAATGATGCAAGGTGAGAAGAGCGCCGCGATTACGGCATTAGAAGCCTTGGTTGCTCAGCGTTAGCCAGTCTCTATCTCAGTAAGTCACATAAACAGAATAGATGTAAAGCGACAGGTCACTGTCGCTTTTTTATTTGGAGTTACGGGGTACAATCCACCTTAAATAGTTGTCCGTAACTTTTTCTGAGAGAGCAGAAAATGAAAATCAGCCCTTATCCGACTGGTCGCTTCAAAACATACCTTGAAGAAAAGAGTGCCACCTTTCGCGATTTGATTTATCAATGCCAAATAAATTCGCGTTACTTTGATGCTGGGGAAGCAATTCTCCGCCAAGGTGAGCAACTTCAGTACTTGTATGTTGTGCCAGTAGGTCGAGTCTCGATGAACATATTGGCCGCAAATGGACGACGTTTTCAATTAGGGGAAGCTAACTGCGACTATCATATTTATGGTGAAATGGAGTTCTTCACTCAGACTCCTTGTCAATGGAATGTGATAGCAGATGAACATATGCAGGTTGATGTTATCTGTATCCAAAAACTAACCGAAGCACTGCAAAATCATCCCCAAATGATGGTGTTCTTCGCTTCAGCATTGGCTGAGGATTATCAAGACTCCATGGATATCTACACTAATCGTTTGTTGCATCCCATTACGTACAACATTGCCTATGATCTTCTCGTCCGTAATCAGACGGATAAGCTGCTTGGTGGTTTTGATAAAGTGAACCAAGAGGCTGAGCGGTTTGGTACCTCAGGCCGAGTCTATCGACGTGCAGTTAAGGACTTGATTGAAAAGGGATTGATTACAAAAACGGACAACGGTTTGGAGATTATTGATGAGCTGGCACTCAAAGCGTTTGTTGAAGCGCATGAATGATACGCCCAGGTATTGAAATTGATGGGTTTTATAAGTCTTTGATATATCTAAGTCTTGAGTAAACGTAACTAATGTAAAGTACCTTAAATTTTGTTGAATGCATTAAAGAGTAGCGCTATATTGCGAACGCGTATGATAATAGATCTCATTAAGGCTTAACAAAATGAAAAAATTCGTCGGTGCGGCTATGCTGTCGTTATTTACTGTTTCTCCTTCTTTCGCTGCTAAAGTTGTGATTGACCACTACATGGGTCAAACAGAGCTAGAACAATCCCCAGAGCGTGTGGTTGTGATTGGCTTTGGCCCGCTAGATGCGCTGGACAACTTTGGTATCGATCCCGTTGCAGTATCTAACTCTTCTAATCTTCCTAGTTACCTTTCAAAATACAGCAAAGATAACTACACCTCTGCGGGTAGTTTGTTTGAACCTGATTTTGAAACCATCTACATGCAAAAACCGGATTTGATTTTGGTTGGTCCGCGAGCGTCTGCGAAATATGAAGAGCTGAGTGAAATTGCCCCTACAGTTGTTTTCGCGGCGAAAGAAAACCAAGGCTATTGGGAAGGTACGCAAGCGCAATGGCGCAATATTGGTAAGATCTTCAATATCGAAGAAAAAGTAGAGCAGAAAATTGAAGCGTTAGATACTCAATTCAAAGCAATCCGCGACTACAACCAATCGAACAAAAATGATGCATTAACGATTTTAAGCATGGGTGACAACATCAGCGCGTTTGGTGCCCAGTCGCGATTTGGCGTCATTTATAACGACTTTGGCTTCTTGGAAACGGTTGAGCACGTGAAAACGGGCACTCACGGAGATGTCATTTCTTATGAGTTTATTCGTGAAGCTAACCCGAAAAATATCCTCGTGGTTGACCGAAATTCTCTGACAGGTACGCCGGATAACGATATTCGTAAATCCATGGATAACGACTTAGTCAAAGCGACTGCGGCATATAAAAATCATAAAATCACTTATTTAGATGTGGACGCGTGGTACTTGTCGATGTCTGGTGTGACAGCAACAGAAAAAATGGTCAGTGAGATAAAGCAAACCGTTGAACTGTAATCCAAGATAGCAGAGGTTAACTTTGAAGAAGTTATTGCTAACCCTTGTGGTTTTAAGCACGGTTTCGTTATTTATTGGGGTGGCAAACATGACGCCCCAACAACTCTTTTCAGGTGATGAGAAAGCATTAGAGCTTTTCTTTACCAGCCGTATACCACGTTTATTTGCCATACTGCTTGCTGGTGCTGGCTTGAGTATTGCGGGTCTTGTCATGCAGCAAATCAGCCAGAACCGATTTGCGGCACCTTCTACAACTGGTACGATCGAATGTGCCATGTTGGGCTACGTACTGAGCGTGGTTTTCTTTGGTAATGATAATCACCTTTGGCTCGTATTTGGCATCTCGGTATTTGGGACGCTAGCGTTTGTTTTCTTTATTCAGCGCATTCAATTTAAGAGCGTGGTTTTTGTGCCTCTTGTCGGGATTATTTTCGGCAATGTCATCCAATCCATGACTACGTTTATCGCGTACAAATATGATGCACTTCAAAGTCTGAATGCTTGGACAGTCGCAAACTTCGCCAACATCTTGCGTGGTGATTTTGAACTGCTGTACATCGCGGTACCAATGGTTATCCTCAGCTATCTTTTTGCTGCAAGGATCTCTGCCGTAGGTATCGGAAAAGATTTCGCGATTAACTTGGGTTTGAATTATCAGCAGGTTGTGACGATTGGCGTGCTATTGGTGTCCATCATGTCAGCAAGTGTCGTGATGATTGTTGGCCAGTTGCCATTCTTAGGGCTGATTGTACCGAATCTCGTGAGTCACTTTTATGGCGATAACCTCAAAAAGAACATTCCGCTTACGGCCATGTATGGGGCCATTTTAGTGTTGTGTTGCGATTTGGTGAGTCGTTTAATTATTTTCCCTCATGAAATGCCAATCTCTATCGTGATCAGCATATTGGGTGGCGTGGTATTCATTGCTATGTTGTTGCGAGGTAAGCAACATGCGTGATTCAACGAAGATCCTGATGCTAGGTGGCATTGCGATTCTTTTCGCGTGTCTGTTTATTGGTATTGGGCTAACGGCTGACAACTACCAATATTTTTTGTCTCGTAGAGTTCCTAAAGTATTGGCGATAGTGCTAGCGGGTGTGGCCATTGCTCAGTCTTCACTTGTATTTCAAACCATTACGCACAACCGAATTTTAACGCCAAGTATCATGGGTTTTGATGCGCTGTATGTGTTAACCCAAATTTTGATCGTGTTGATTTTTGGTGGGTTGAGTACCTTAGTTCTTAACTTGTACGTAAATTTCGCGATTGCAGTAATTGTAATGGTGTCGTTTTCGCTACTGCTGTTTGGGTTTTACTTTTCAAAAGGCAGCAAGAACTTGATTACGTTGCTATTGGTCGGCTTGATCTTTGGTCAGCTATTTTCCAATGCGGCGTCATTCTTTTCTTTGCTGATGGACCCAAACACATATGCAATTGTTCAGTCGAAACTGTACGCCAGTTTCAATAATGTCAAAGTGAACTTGGTTTACTTTAGTGCTCCGGCTTTGATGTTTGCATGTTGGTTATTGTTTAGGATGCATCGCACTTTAGATGTGTTTTGGCTCGACCAAGACAATGCGAAAAGTTTGGGTGTTGATGTACCTAAAGTGACGAGAAATGTGTTTATTATCTCGGCGGTTTTGATTGCTATTTCTACGGCTTTGGTAGGGCCAATCATGTTCTTTGGTTTACTAGTGACCAACTTAAGCCGAGAAATGTTCCGAAGTTACCAACATAAAACGCTATTGGTCGGATGTTCGTTTTTATCCATCAGTTCACTACTTGCTGGGCAATGGATAATCGAAAACGTGTTCAGTTTTGAGACGACGTTGAGTGTCGTAATTAACTTTATCGGCGGTGCGTATTTCTTATACCTGCTGCTGAAAAACAAAGTTGTATAAATATGATAGTAATAGACAAATTAACGAAGGCTTTCGGTTCAAACAAAGTCGTAGACGAGGCCAATACTCAGTTTGAAAAGGGCAAGGTAACATCGATTATCGGTCCAAATGGCGCGGGAAAGAGCACGCTGTTATCTATGGCCTCGCGCTTAACGGAGCGAGATGGCGGTAGTGTTATCATTGATTGCAAGGAAATCGCGGAATGGGACACAAAAGAGCTAGCGAAAAAACTGGCAGTACTTCGCCAAGCTAACTCGATTACAATGCGGTTTACCGTAAAAGAGTTAGTCTCTTTTGGTCGTTTCCCATACTCTAAAGGAAATCTGACTAAAGAAGATCATGAGGTCATAGAACAAGCGATCGACTACTTAGATTTGCAAGATATTCAAGACAAATACTTGGATGAATTAAGTGGTGGTCAGCGACAGCTTGCATTTATTGCTATGGTGATTGCACAAGATACAGATTATGTCTTTCTTGATGAACCTCTTAATAACTTAGATATCAAACACTCTCTTCAGATCATGAAAGTTGTGCAGCAGTTAGCCCATGACATGAATAAAGCCATGGTGGTCGTGATTCATGATATTAATTTCGCGGCGTGTTACTCAGATGTCATATTGGCGCTTAAGAAAGGTAAAGTTGTGGCGAGTGGTGCGGTTGAAGAGGTTATTCAAGCATCTACGCTAGAGGACATCTATGAAACGCCATTTAACATCATAGAGTTAAACGGTAAGCGCATGTGTACCTATCATTAAGCGAGCTAGTTCGTTTTTAACGAGATCAATAGATAGGCGGGCTTACTTGGTGAGCTCGTCTATGATTGGGCATCGGCTCTCTGCATCTCCAGGACAAGAAGAAACCCAACCTTCAAGTTGCGTTTTGATCTCCATGAGGTGTGCAATTTTTTCTTCAACCTCTCTCAGTTTGTCCATGGTTCTTGCTTTTACTTCGCTACTTTTGCGGTTGGGGTTATGAGCAAGTTGTACGAACTCTTTGCATTCTTGCAACGAAAAGCCTGCGCTTTTTGCGCGTGATACCAAGTTAAGCTCTTGAATATGATTATCTGAATATTCGCGATAGCCAGAGTCGCTGCGCGCTGGTGGAGATATGATCCCTTTGTCTTCATATAATCGAATCGACTTAGATGAAAGCCCTGTGAGCTTCGCGACAGCACCAATATTCATGTTTAACCTCCATAACGTTTAAGGCGAGTATATACCGATGTTGTGGATAAGACACTCCTAAATAACAGTCAGTTACCTAGAGTCCCCTTACTCTTTAATCACTTCATGTGGTGGCACACCAAATGCCTTTTTGAAGGCATAAGTGAAGTTAGAAGGGTGGTGGTATCCGGCTTCATAGGCGGCTTCTGTTATCGTCACTAGGCCACGTTCCAAATGTTGCCTAGCAATCTCAAGACGTCGAAAACGAATGTAGCCGTTTATGGTCATATTAAGTGATTGTTTAAATCGGCGCTGCAGGTTTGAAACACTCATTGAGAATTGGCTCGCCAACTTTTCCAAGCGTAGTTCTTGATCAAGGTGAGTTTCAATATAGCTGACAATATCCTCAATCCGACCATCAATGTGTCGTTTAATACTGCTGTTTTTAGCACTGAAATTCTTAGGAATTTGCTTGGTGGCTTGATGTAATATTTGATAGATCAAGCTTTCGACCTCTAGCTTCTCTTGGAACTCTTGCGGTGTTTCTCTATTTGTTAACGTTTCAGCCAGCTCGCATAGCGTCTGGTTAAGCTCCAACTGTTGAAACGCCTGATGAGAGTTAAAAAAGGCTCGATGACTACAATTTTGCTCAAGGCGGGCCTCTAGCCATTGGGGCTTAACCAATATGTTGATCTTATTAATGAGGTTATCTTTGAGCAGTGAACGACGAAAATTTGCAGGTTTGAGTAAGTTCACCACTACACCCTTAGGGCCGCCGCTCGCGTCTAAATCAAATTGCAAATCGTCGTAGCCAAACGAGAGTCTACCTTCTAAAAGAATAGTGACCAGCAGTGAGGCGTGTGCAGTAGAAACAATATTCGAATCAATAAGTTCTAGACAACGCCCGCCATGAACAAAAATTTGATCATTGTACTGATATGATAGGAACTTACCTTCGGCCAGTTGAGTTTGACAAGGTTGGCCTTGCGTGACAATCCATTGTTTCTCTGTCGCCTCTAGTCTTTGGGTTAAAGCTATCTTGGCAATTTTAGTTCGTTTTGTTGTGACTTCCTGCATTTGACACTTCCTCATAACACTTGTGCGATTTCGCATAACCAAATCGCCTTTGTATTTATAAAACTCATGCTTATTATACCTGAGAATTATTATCATTAATATTTAGGAATTAAGTTATGGAAAGCCCTGCTTGTTCACCTATCAAGCTTTCAAGCCTTTGCCTTGCAGTGGGAATGGCGCTATCAACCCCTGTTTTAGCTCAAGATACTGAGTCACATTTTGAAGAGGTCGTTGTATGGGGAACGAAAGTTTCCAGCAACACTGAGTCGATGTTTGCGGACGACATGTCACTGAAGCAAGCGGATCACATGTCTGATTTACTGCGCGATATTCCCGGTGTGGATGTTGGTGGCACACACTCTGTGAATCAACGTATTACGATTCGTGGTTTGAGCGAAACCGATTTGGACATTCGTCTTGACGGTGCTTCTCAGCATGCGAGCATGTTCCATCATATTGGTAACTTGACGTTGAACCCTGACATTCTCAAATCTGCGGACATTCAGGTAGGTAATAACTCTGTGACTCAAAACGGGTTAGGCGGTTCGGTCTACTTTGAAACGAAAGACGCTCGTGACTTACTTCATTACGATGAAAAGTTTGGTGCGCGTGTTTATGGCGGCTATGCATCCAACGACAACCAACAAGGTTCGTTGACACTGTACGGACTTTTGTCCGAAAACATTGATGCGATGGTCTATGGCCATTACGTTACGCGTGATGATTTTGAAGATGGTGATGGCAATAAAACCTATGGTGCAGCAGGTGATGTTTACAACATTCTGGCTAAGCTAGGGTATGAACTAAATGACATCCATCGTTTTGAGCTCTCTTATGACATGTACCGAGACAGTGGAGATTACAGTCCGCGTCCTGATATGTCGGGTAGTGCAAATAATAGCCTGTCGAGCAAGTTACTTATCCCTACGGATTATGACCGCGATACCGTTACCTTGAGTTACGAGTTGCGAGGCGAACAACACCAAGGAAACGTCACTCTTTATAATACCGAGACAGAAATTAAACGTGACGAAACGGTGATGGCCCCTCGTTGGCCCTCGAACCGTTTATCAAAGAACACCGCCAAAAACCAAAACTTTGGTTTGAATGGCAAATTCCAGTCAGATGTTATGTTAGGTGAGTTTGATAATCGAGTCACTTATGGCTTCGACTACATGGATAAAACGTCTTCGAGTTACTACGGTAGTCGTAAGTTTATGGACGAATCGGCGATTTCAACTGCACTGTTTGTAGAAGATCAGTTCTTCTTCTCTGATGCCTTCTTTATTACTGCAGGTATGCGCTTTGATGATTACAAACGCAAAGCTGAGACAGGAACCAGTAATTATGATGATGTGACTTGGGCTCTAGCAGCAGAATGGGCGGTGACTCAAGATTGGACGTTGTTTGCGAGTGCACGCTCTCTATTTAAAGGTCCAGAGCTAATGGAAACCTTTATTGCTTACCAAGACGTTGCATTTTTAGAGGATGGGCTAAAGCCAGAAACGGGATTGAACACGCAGGGTGGTGTTCGTTTTGATAAAACCTTTGATAAGCATTTCTTTGGGGCGAATATTACGGTATTCCAAACGGAAATTGATGATTACATTGCAGACCAGTACCAAAACGCGACTCAAACTTACCTGATTTACAACTTAGGTGATGTTGAGATTAAAGGCTTTGAAGCAAGTGCTTCTTATGGTTACGACAAGTTTAACAGCAAACTTTCTTACTCTAAGTCGGACACCAAAAACAAGAATACTGGTGGTCCTGTTGCTGGGGGCAATGGGCGTAGCATTGATATGGGTGATAGCATTGCTCTAACTTTGGATTACCAGTCAGACGCTTTAGAAACGATCTTCGGGTGGAACTCAATGTTTGTTCTAGAGGAAGACAACGTCTTTGATGGTCAGCCAAAGAAAGCAAGTTATGATGTGCATAATCTATACGCTCAATGGGTGCCGTCTGATATTGATGGGCTGTCGGTGACCTTTGGTATTGATAATGTATTTGACGAGTTGTACAGCTCTCATGCGTCTCGTTCGGGGACTGCACGTGGCTTCACGCTTGATGACTACGAGCCGGGTCGCAACTTCAAGCTCTCTGCAGCTTATCAATTCTAACAAGGTTCTTCATAGGACGTTTCAAAGTAACGAGTAAGTTCATGATTAAAGAAAGCACCCGAATAGATAGTGAACACGCTGACAAATACTTAGTGACGCTTTGTCGGCATTTTGGACGAAAGGTTCCTGCTACTTGGAATGAAAATAGCGGTTTGGTGACATTTCCGACGGGAAAAGCGGAGTTTAACCTTTGTGCATCTAGCCTAACTATAACCTGTGAGGCGGATTCAGAAGAGAAACTGAATACGGTTAAGGCGATCATTTCATCGCATGTGGACATGTTTTCTCGTCGAGAAACATTAGCACTTAGCTGGGTTCGTTAGCGCTCGTTTAGGGATGCTGTGATAGAAATGGAATATTAAAAGCAAAAGCCCGCAATCTTATGATTTGCGGGCTTTTATTGTTTGAATGCTATTGCGCTTTCTCAGGCTCTAGGCTTTTTTTTTCCTGCTGCATTTTTGCTAGGAAGTAGATGTTAACGCAAGCAATAAAACCGTTAGTTAATACTACAGGCCAAGAATCAATCATTAGTCCGTAAGCAGTAAATAGCGCACAACCAATAAAGTTAAGGATACGAAGCTTAACAATATCTTTCATAGTTAGCGAAATAGCGACCATGATTGAAGCTGCATAACCTAAAATCTCAACCATATTCATGTCCATTTTTTGACCCTCTTAAAATCTGCCGAATTTTGTCGGTACCAATTCTTCTCATCTTGAGATTAATGAGGAAGCTCCATGCCTCGAATGGTCTTTTTTTGTTGTATGGACGCACTATATCAATGGAAAAACCGTGATAAAAGCCTCAAATCAAGGTTAAGAGAAGGTTAGCGATTACGCAAACGTTTAGGACTGGAATTACTGATAATTTTACTTATTGTGTTGATTGATAATAACGATGACATTAATAGCTCAAACACCATTGAAAGTAAGGGAATATTTACATATGATTGAAAATGATAATTATTTTCAAGTGCTGTGTTTATGTATTTTATTATTAGCTTGGTCGTGTTTTTTTTGCTGTATATCAGAACAAAACCGAACTCGTGGTGTGCGGGGATTCATATCGTAAGCCACATTTTTATCGTTGCATTTTGTCCTGCAATTTATGTTGTTCAATATTTAATCGTTACGTTTTTTTCGTCACCGATATTGATTAAGCTGTCATCACGCTCCGGTGTATACAACATTCTCATTGCTTTTCTTCCATTATTGATCGCAACCGGCAGTCTGGCGTTTAGCTGAATGATTTCATCTCTCTTCTTTTCTTAAAACAACTACACTTAATTAGAATAAGGTATCAATTTCATATAATTATTCGATATCTACGCGTCAGCACATGTGTCACATTTCTGTGACTACGAGTAAGTTTTACTTATGTTGCTCGGTAGTAGGGTATTTATCGATTGTTTAATGATTCAATACTTAGTTTAATCGCATAAAGGTGTGCAGTATGCCGCACTAAATTAATAAGAAATTATCTAAAAAGGTTAATGGGAAACGTAAGCCATTAGCGGAGGTCAGATGAGTACGCACACGGTACCGCAGAGCGCGATTGTAAATGCTGTCAAAGGTGAAGTTTTGGTTTTGGGCCTGGATGGAAACGTTAAGGTCATAAAAGCGGGGGATGAGTTAAGACCTGGCGAGATTATTATCACAGAAAATAATGCTTCTCTCGACGTACAGATAAATAATGAGCTTTATCTGGTCGATGCAAATTGTGTTGCTTGTCTTCCTGTGCCTTCTTCTGAATCACTAGAACCAGTATTGGTACAATCTCCAGTTAATGGCTTGGTGACTTTTGACCCAACGGCTATTGGAAGTGCTGACTTCGACGCCAACGATATTGCCGCTATCCAGCAAGCTATTTTAGACGGAGCTGACCCTACCGCTATCTTAGAAGCAACAGCTGCTGGCGCAGGTGCTGAAGGCTCGGCTAATGCTGGCTACGTGACGGTTGAATATAATAACCCGGAAGTACTCGCGTCTACTTTTTTTGAAACGTCTGCGACTCGCAGCGGAGAAGATGATCGCGACGAAGATGACGGTTTGAATGTCACGATCTTTGCTGATGGTGGGCAGTCACTGCAATCTAACGTAACAGAAGGCTCAATTTCTCTATCTAGCTACCCGCAAACCATTTCTTCTAGTGTGCTGGTTGAAGCAGGGGATCTCGCACTTGATACTGCTTCATTTGTACCTGAAACGTCCTCATTAGAGTCTTTGTTAACCGAGTTAAATAGTGACATTACCTCTGGTGGTCAGCCAGTGGCGTTTGTTTACGACGAAGCGCAAAATGCCATTATCGGCACTCAAGGTGGTAACGAAGTGCTTCGTATCGAGATCGAAGCGACATCTTTAGGCCGTGATTTAGAGTTAGAGGTCGTTACCACGATTAGCCAGGGTATTGACCATGTGGCGTCCATCGCTGATGGCCAAGTATCTATCGTCGGTGATCAAATCAATATCGCTTTTGACATTACAGGCGCAGATATTGGTGGTAATAGCATTCAAGCGCCTATCGATTTTACGACAACCGTTATTGATGGCGATGATCCTGCGCCGCAAAACGTTACTTTTGAAAACGTTGAATCTTCTTCTACACCAATCACTGGCACCTTTGTTGATATTGGTAGTGATCAATTGGCAACAGTCACGTTTAACCAAGAAGGACTTAGTCAATTCGATGGCCTATTGAGTGATAATCAGGCGACAGAAGCGGTACTCTCTGAAGACGGCAGTACTATCACCTTGTCCATTGCGGGCTCGAATGAAACCGTCTTAACCATCAGTCTGAATACTGATGGTACCTACAAATTTGAGCAATTTAAGCCGTTGGAACAAACAAACGGTGAAGATACAATTGAGCTCTCTTTACCAACCACAATCGTCGACTTTGACCAAGATACGGCAAGCAACACCTTTACGATGACCATCCTTGATGGCGATAATCCGGTGATTGAAAACGTGACGGGCTTGTCTTTAGACGAGGCGGGGGTTGACCAAGGTTCACAGGAAGGCGCGGCAGTAACAAGTGGTACCGGGTCGATCACGACAGCGGTCGGAAGTGACATCATTGATCACTATGAGTTGGAACCTACAGAGTTCAATGTTGGTGGAGAACTCCAATCTCAAGGGCAGGTTGTTCAACTAGAACTAGCGTCCGAGAGTAACGGCGTACGTACTTACGAAGGCTTCATCGAGCTGGATGGTGTGCGTATTACCGTATTTGATGTGGCGATTGATGCACCTGCATTGGGCGAATACCAATTCAACTTGTATGAACAACTTGACCATACGGGTGCTAACGATGACTCGCTCACTTTCTCACTGCCAGTTTACGCGGTAGATGCGGATGGTGACCGCTCCTCTATTACCGAAGGTTCGAACACACCAGAAGCTGCGCAAATTGTCATTCAAGTTCAAGATGACGTTCCTTCGATTGATGGCGTTGATGCGCTAGCCGTCGATGAAGACGATTTATCAAGCATTGGCTCCGATCAAAGCGACTCTGTGTTCGCGCAAGGTAGCTTCACGACGACTCAGGGCTCAGACCGTGTTGTAAGTTATCAATTAGAGAGCGGCACTGATCCACTCAATGGGTTGGAATCGCAGGGGCGATCTATCTCTCTGACGGAAACAACCAATTCAGATGGCAGCTTTACCTATTCTGCAACGGCAGAAGGGGACGCTATCTTCACCTTACAAGTGAACCCTGACGGTTCTTATTCATTTACCCTTGAAGGTCCAATCGATCATGCTGTGGGTAGCGATAGCTTAACTCTAGACTTCACTATTGTCGCAACGGACTTTGACGGTGACACCAGTTCACTTGTTCTACCGGTAACCATTGCCGATGATGTGCCAACCATTAATGACGTTGTCGCTCTTACCGTCGATGAAGATGACTTAAGTTTGGTAGGCTCTGACCAATCACAGTCAACGCTGGTCGAAGGTCAGTTTACGACAACTCAAGGTTCTGATGGCGTCGTACAGTATCAGTTGGATGTAAACGCTGATTCTTTAAATGGCCTGCAATCTCAAGGTCAAACCGTTTCCATTGCCGAAACGCAAAATGCAGATGGCAGTTACACCTACAGCGCAACGGCAAATGGCAGTGCAGTTTTCACATTAATTTTGAATACCGACGGCTCGTACAGTTTTGAGCTGCAAGGTCCAATTGACCATGCGGCAAATAGCGACAGCTTAACCCTTGATTTTAGCGTTATTGCTACAGACTTCGATGGTGACACAAGCCAAATCGTATTGCCTGTTACCATCGTGGATGATAAGCCAACTATTACCGATGTTGATGCGATTACTGTTGATGAAGATGATTTAGGCACGATTGGTTCGGACCAGACTGACCCGATTTCTATTGATGGTAACTTCACCACCACACAAGGCTCTGACCGAGTGGTGAGCTATCAGCTCGATGCTTCTTCAACACCAGTGGCTGGACTCACATCACAAGGCGTGGCAGTTACGCTGACTGAAACCGCAAACGCTGATGGCAGCTTTACTTACGAGGCGACAGCGGGTAGTGAAGCGGTCTTTACGCTGACGGTGAATACTGATGGTAGCTATAACTTCACGCTTGAAGGTCCAATCGACCACGCGGTAGATAGCGATGAGCTGACACTCAACTTCCCAATCATCGCAACAGACTTTGATGGCGACACCACAAATGCCACGATCCCTGTGACGATTGTGGACGATAAGCCAGTGATTACTGACGTAGATGCCATTACGGTTGATGAAGATGACCTAGCGTCAATCGGTTCAGACCAAAGCAATCCAATTTCTATTGATGGTAATTTCACCACCACACAAGGTTCAGACCGAGTGGTGAGCTATCAGTTAGATGGCACATCAACACCAGTTGACGGTTTAACCTCGCAAGGTTTAGCGGTCACGCTAACAGAAACCGCAAACGGTGATGGTAGTTTCACTTATGAAGCGACAGCGGGTGGCAACCCTGTATTTACTTTGATAGTGAATACTGATGGCTCTTATAACTTCACGCTAGAAGGGCCAATTGATCACGCGGTTGATAGTGATGAGCTGACACTGAACTTCCCAATTATCGCAACCGACTTTGATGGCGACACCGTTACTGAAACCATTCCAGTCACGATTGTTGATGATGAACCTACCATCACAGCGGTGGATGCGTTGAGTGTTGATGAAGACGATCTTAGTGGTGTGGGCTCAGATCCAGGCGGCGATCTGTTCGTTGAAGGCGCGTTTACTACCACACAAGGCTCTGACCGAGTGGTGAGCTATCAACTGGATTCAACCGCTGATCCTGTTGCGGGGTTAACCTCTCAAGGTGAGGCGATTACCTTGGTGGAAACCGCGAATGGCGACGGCAGCTTTACCTATGTTGCGACCGCTGACGGTAATCCAGTCTTCACGTTGAATGTCGCAACAGATGGTACGTACGACTTTACGCTGCAAGGCCCGATTGATCATGCCGCCAACAGCGATAGCCTGACGATTGATTTCCCAATTGTTGCCACCGATTTTGATGGTGATACGACTTCGGCAACCATTCCAGTCACGATCACGGATGATGCACCAATCATCGATAATGTTGTGCCTCTGGCTGTAGACGAAGATGATTTATCAGGTATTGGCTCAGACCAAACTGACGCTGTGTTTGTTGAAGGCGCGTTCACCACTACCCAAGGTTCAGACCGTGTGGTGAGCTACCAACTTGATTCAACTTCTGATCCTGTCGCAGGTTTAACTTCTCAAGGTGAGCCTGTTACTTTGGTAGAGACGGCGAATGCCGATGGCAGCTTTACTTACGTGGCTACCGCGGATGGCAATCCGGTTTTCACCATGAACGTGAATGCAGACGGTACATACAGCTTCCGTCTAGAAGGTCCGGTTGATCATGCGTTAAACAGCGATGAACTAGTTCTGAACTTCCCAATCATTGCAACAGACTTTGATGGCGATACGACGACCGCGACCATTCCAGTCACGATTACTGATGACGTTCCAACCATCGATAACGTTGTCCCGCTTACGGTGGACGAAGATGACCTTGCCTCAATTGGCTCAGACCAGAACGATGATGCGTTTATGTCGGGCTCTTTCACCACAACTGAAGG
>NZ_JAHGAM010000034.1:0-29368 GCF_030248595.1 Vibrio sp. D417a
TCTAGCTTCTAGCTGTGTGCTACTGGTAGCGTTGCTTGACGAAGCCACTCTTTCACATCACCCTCAACAAGTGGGCTGATCTCATCCCATACCTTCTGATGGTAATCATTCAACCATGCAAGCTCTGGACGAGTTAGCATATCAACGTTGATGTTGCGCTTGTCGATTGGACAGCGTGTTAGCGACTCGAATGACAGAACAGGGAAGTCACCGTTTGTTGCGGTTTCAACAACAAGCTCTAGGTTTTCAATACGAATACCAAACGCATCTGCACGGTAGTAGCCTGGCTCGTTGGATAGCACCATACCTTCTGTTAGAGGCACGTCGATTTGCTTCTTCGAAATGCTCGCCGGACCTTCATGAACACTTAGGAAGTGACCAACACCGTGACCAGTACCGTGATCGTAATCGTAGCCTTCCGCCCATAAGTGCTGACGAGCTAGCGTATCGATTTGGTAACCACGTGTGCCTTTCGGGAAACGTGCACGAGCAACACCGATGTGACCTTTTAGCGCGAGAGTGAATTGTTTAATCATCTCCTGTGAAGGCTGACCAATCGCAATTGTACGCGTGATGTCTGTCGTGCCATCTAGGTACTGACCGCCTGAATCCACTAGGTAAAGCGTGTTCAGTTCTAGCTTGCCAGGTTCAGGTTGGTTCTCGTGGTTGTAGTGACACATCGCCGCGTTGCCACCTGCCGCTGAAATGGTATCAAAGCTAAGATCCATAAGTGTTGGGTCTTCGCTACGGAACGCTTCCAGTTTGTCAGCTAGTGTCGCTTCATCATGCAGGTTACCAGCAGCGACTTCAGTATCTAACCAAGATAGGAACTTACTCATCGCCACACCATCACGGATATGGCATGCTTTCATGCCTGCGATTTCAACCGCGTTCTTCGCCGCTTTTGGCATTAGGCATGGGTCAGCTTTACTCACCACAGATGCGCCAGCATTTTGTAGAACCAACTTAAACCATGCGTTACTTGTCGCAGGGTCAACCAGTACATTCTTGCCAGTTAGAGTTTCTAGGCGTGCTTGCAATGCTTCTGGGTGATGAACTGTTACGTCCGCACCAACATGAGCGTCAAACTCAGCAGGTAGGCGAGCAGGATCTAGGAAGTACTCCACGCTTGAATCTGAGTGCAGAATCGCGTGAGAAAGCAGAACTGGTAGACGTGAGACATCTAGACCACGAACGTTGAGCAACCAACAGATAGAATCAAGTGCTGTGATCACTGCGCTGTCTGCACCGGCTTTTTTCACGAGCTCTGCGATTTCTTGGCGTTTGCTTTCACTTGATTGTCCAACTGTTTCTGTTGCCATTAGGCGAACATCAGAAACCACAGGAGCAGGGCGGTCGTGCCACAGTTCATCAATTGGGTTGCTATCGAGAATCTTAAGCTCAAGGGTACCTGCAAGTTTTGCTTGTGCCATGTCTAGCCAAGCAGAGTTGTGCATGCGAGGGTCGATTGCCACAGACGCGCCATTTGCAAGATGGTCTTTAATCCAATCTAGTGCAGGCTCTTCAATCAAGTGACGGTATTCGAATAGATCAGCAGGAACCTGCTTTGTTACTTGTACTGTATAGCGACCATCAACAAAGATAGCGGCTTTGTCTTTGGTGATTACCGCAGCACCAGCAGAACCAGTAAAGCCAGTTAGCCAATGTAAACGCTCGTTGTGCGCTGGTACGTATTCGCCCAAGTACTCGTCTTCATGTGGGACAAGTAGGGCATCAATATTATGTTGTGCTAGCCATTCGCGAATTGCATTCACGCGGCTTTGGGTATCGTTGTGCATCTGTGTTATTCCTTCAAATTACCGCTCCTTCATGCTCAGGTGTGGGAGCTGTTTCCATCTGCTTCATGCAGTTTACGATTCCATTGAGGTTCGCAATCACTTCAATAGAGTCGGAGTACAACTAGGCCATAGATGAGCCAAAAAGGACTACGACAGTTAAGCTACTCATTTTAGCCGCTAAGCGCAAATTGAGTGCGGTGTTTTTATCTAAGGTGATCGGTTTTTTGTGTGATCATCGTACGTAGCCAGCCTAATGCAGGGTCGTTTTCTCTATCTCGGTGCCAGAATAAAGTGTAAGCCATAGGTGGGAATTCTAACGGTAGTGGCAGCACGACCAAATCAAGCTGTTTGGCCGCAAGTTGCACAAAATGACTTGGCGCAGTAAAGATAAAGTCGGTGTATGAACATAAACTTGCGGCACTGTTAAAGTCGGGCACGGTGACGGCAATATCGCGGTCGGCGCCAATATCTGCAAGGCGATAATCTAGCAACCAACGGTCGTTGCCATCACAACGTACTTGTACATGGCGTAGGGCGAGATAGGCTTCCAGATTCCAAGGTTGTTTTAGCGCAGGGTGGTTTTTGCGAATGATGCACATTTGGTAATCACGATAAATTTCCAACTCGCAAATGTCATCGGGTGGTTGAAGAGTCAGCTTGGCATCGTTTATATCGATATCTTTTCCAGTTAAGCCTAAATCCAGTTCGCCGCGTTGAAGCATTTTAAATGTATTATCCGACCACGGGTGTGTGCTAATTGTCACGCCAGGTGCTTGTTGAAAAATCGCCGGTAAGAAATGGGGTAGAATGAGAGGGTAGACACTCTCTACCGCTGCTATTTGAAAACGGTATTCGCTGCTTTGCGGAGAAAACTCTTCGGGTTGAGTCAGCACTTCTAACTGATTTATCAACAGATCCAGTTTCGGTTTAAGAAACAATGCGCGCGGCGTAGGTGTTAATCCATGTGAGTTTCGAGTGAAAAGCGGGTCATCAAATTGAATGCGCAGTTTAGCCAGTGATTTACTTACGGCGGATTGGCTTAAGCACAATCGGTGGGCCGCACGAGTAACGTTTAACTCTTCAATCAGCACTTTAAAGCAGACCAATAGATTTAAATCGATACGAGCCAGTTTTTCGACGTTCACAGTGAATTTCCTCTGAGGAATAATGCTCATGATTATACATCATTTCCATTCATATCATCAGATGATTAAGCTTTACCCAAAGTTCTTTATCCAATTCGGAGTGTTGTGTGTCTAGCCAGTTTTCTAATAGTAAAAAACAGATGGCGTTATTGACCCTTTTGGTTCTTTTCAGTCCTTTAGCGATTGATATTTATCTACCTGCTTTACCTCTTATTGCTTCCACTTTTCAGGTCGATAATGCGCTAGCACAAGACACGATCACTTGGTTCTTATTTGCTATGGGTGTTGGTCAGCTATTCGCAGGTCCCCTAGCAGATAAACTCGGACGTCGAACTGTTGCATTGGGCGGTATCACCATTTACGCGATGAGCGCTTTATTGGCGTGGAGTGCTCAAAATATTGAGTGGATGTTGGTTTCCCGACTGCTACAAGGCTTAGGTGCGTGTGCGACATCGGTAGCAGCCTTTGCAACTGTTCGCGATATCTTTGGCCCGGAAAAAAGCGGCAAAATGATCAGCTACCTTAACGGTGCGATTTGTTTCATTCCGGCTTTAGCTCCAATTCTAGGTAGCTGGTTAACTCAGCAATTTGACTGGCGTGCTAACTTTAGCTTTATGGCGGGTTTTGCTGTGGTGTCTGGATCATTGATGTTTTTCATGATGAGAGAGACTAACCCGTCAACAGAAAAGCAAGCCGTGTTTAAGCTTAGTCGGTATTGGGCAGTGCTTAGCACACCATCTTTTGTTTTCCATGCGTCATTATGCTTGATGGCGATGGCGGTTATTCTTGCTTACGTTACCTCAGCACCGTCGGTATTGATGACGGGGATGGGGCTGTCGATGAATGAATTCACTTTCTGGTTTGGTGTAAATGCGGTGATAAACATTGCGGCATGTATGCTGGCGCCTAAGTTTATGGAGCGCGTTGGAACTCACAACACCTTGGTCACCGGGATCTCAACTCTGGGTCTCGCAGGTGTGATCATGCTAGTGATGAATGGTCAGAATACCGCGCTTTCTTTCATGTTACCTATCTTCATGTCTTCTGTAGGTTTTGCATTCATTCTGGGTGCAGCGGCAGGGAAAGCGTTAGAACCGTTTGGTGATAAGGCGGGCACGGCAGCTGCACTGCTTGGATTGTTCCAAATGAGTGGCTCTGGTTTGTTGGTGGGTACACTGCAACGCTTATCTCTGGATCCACAAACCTTGATCGCAATTCATATGTGGGTCCTATTACCTGCGTTGGTCGTTCTGTTTACAAAAGCAGGGAAGAACTGGCACTCGAGCTTTGCGAAAGCGTAAATCAGTGTAATTTAGTATTTTCCAATGTAAGTAAGGCGTGTATATTTGTCACTCAGACTTTTCCTGACACCATAACGGAACTCAAAAAGTAATGTCGTTAACCACGTATGAAATGGCTCGTATTCTAGAGCAAATGGAAGATTCACCAGAAAAGGTGATGTTTGGCAAGTTGCTTAATGAGCTGGGTAATCAAAGCTCCGAGCGTATTCGTAGTGCGGCTAAACAAGTACCTCTGCCAATTTTGCGTGATATCGTGTACCAATTTCAGCAAGTGATTGAGTCACGCAAAGATGAACAAGTCGAGCAGATGGCAAAAGACCTCGCTCAGCAAGGTATCTCAGCAGAAGAGCTACTGGCTTACTTGAATAAATAATAAAAAATCCCCGCATGATGCGGGGATTTTTTTAGCTCGTCATTTTCTTTTTCAGGATGTGGTCCAAAGACAGCGGTCCTGGCCCCCATACGATTACGATAAGAATCATCAATCCCCAAAGTTGGTGGTCATAAAAACCTTTCTCCCACAACAGTGGGTAAGAGATCACTGCGATGATGTTGAACACAAAGAGCATTGCTGCCATCGGGCGGGTAATCAATCCTAGTGCCAAGAACACCGGTAGAACCAACTCCGCAGCCGTACCTAAATAAGCCGCCAATTCCCATGGCAAGATTGGCACTTGGTATTCCAGCTCAAATAAGTACAGCGTGCTATCCCAAGATGAGATTTTGATTAGTCCTGAATTGAAGAACACCCAAGCAACCCAAAAGCGGCAAAAGAGAAGTAGTAAAGGGACAAAGGCTGCTTGTAAGGTACTGATTAAATCGTCGTACCGATTCACTAAGTTTTTAACCGTATCCGTCATAGAGTGCTCCTTAGATTGATTGCAATGTAAAGCCGTCAACAATATCGAGTGCCATGATGCGATTGAGATGAGCGAGTAAAACTTCAGGTATTTCGCTCAAACTCTGCTTCTGCTCTAAACATTGCAGCAGTTGGAACACATCAGCATCGAGTGCGTGACACAAGGCTTCTCCATTGGCTTGAATCGAGATGACACCTTGCTGTAATTGGTTGATATTAAGTTGTTCGAATTGCCCAGTTTGAATCGCGCTAAATAGATCGAATACTGCGCAGTTGGAGTCAAAGCTGCGGCAGCCCTTTTTAAGGTGTAAGACTAAAGTGGGTTGTTGCTCTTCACTCACTTCGCCAAGTAACGCAAGCGGTTTTAATTCCGCTGCATTGGATTGCTCATACTGTGCTTGACGAGCTAGGTCGATATGCCACTCGAAGCGTGCGACTTCAGGGCTGTAAGGTGCTTGTGCGATCACCTGACTGAACTGCATGATGGTGTCTTGAAAGCCTTCGCCATAATGCACCACATTTCCTTCTTCTAATGGGTAAGAAAGAACATGCTGGCGAGCTATCTGTTCAAAGCATTCTTCACCAAGCAGCGCTTCAACCATCGGGTAGGTCGCGGACAACACTTCGCTTAAGCTGACGATAAAGTTATTGCGGTAAATTTGTATGCGTTCATCAGCGGTAAACTCATCACTGGCAATATCGCAGTCTTCACCGAGCGCTTGATAGTGCAGGGCTTTAGCAAACTGGCTTTGTAAGGTGGCTAGATTCATGATGCCTTCCTTGGTTCGCTTTGTTCACTTGGAAGTGTGCCTTGCAACAGCAGTTGCGATGCTTTCTGCGCTTCTTCGAGCAAGACTTCTGGCGCGGGGATATCCAAATCCCATTCAATCAACGTATGACGTGGACCGTGTTTTTTTGTCCACTGTGAAAACAACTGCCAAACTTCATCGCTAACCGGGCGGCTATGGGTATCAATCCATATCTCACCTTTGTCGAGTTGTTTGATGGTAAAACCTGCCAAGTGAATCTCATCCACTTTGTCGGCTGGAATCACATCTAGGTATGTGTCGCAATCGAAACCGTGGTTGAACGCCGAAACATAAACATTGTTTAAATCGAGCAATAAACGACAGTCAGTGCGCTTTTGCACTTCGGTAAGAAACTCCCATTCGCTGATGGTCGAATGTTGAAACTTCACATAACTAGATGGGTTCTCTATCAAGATCTCGCGTTGCAAATAATCCTGCACTTCATTCACGTTACGAGTGAACACGTTGAGCGCTTCTTCCGTATACGGAAGTGGAAGCAGGTCATTAAAGTAGTGACCGCCGTTTTCACTCCAACTTAAATGGTCAGAAACAAGGATTGGGTCGATTGAGTCAATCAGTGCTTTAAGTTGCGCAAGATGCTTTTGACTAACACGTTCCACCGAACCTAACGACAAACCAATACCGTGGCAGCTAATTTGATATTGCTCGCGAAGCGTTTGTAGTTGATGACGCTCTGCTGCATTGGGTTGGAAATAGTTTTCACTGTGGATTTCTAACCAAGACAACTCGGGTTGGTTTTGGCTAAAGTAATCGAGGTGAGGGGTTCTTAATCCAACTCCAACAAGGTCGTGGAAGGTGTGGTGTTTCACGTGAAACTCCTTTTCAAATCGTGCGGGAAGAGAAGGATGCGTCTTGGCTTTGCGTTGGTTGAGCGTCAACGCATCCTCACAATAGCTAGCGATAAAAGATTATGAAGAAGAAGTGCTACCGCCAGCGAGCTTGTCACAAAGACCTTTTGGTACGACTACGAATGCGTCTTTTTGGTTATCTTCTTTAGAAGTACCAGCGCATGAGCTGCTTTTTGTTGCACAGTCGTTTTTACCTGCTTTAGAAACGCCATAGCACTTTTCTTTTTCAGCAGCGACAGCTGGAGCTGCAGTTAGCATTGTGCCACCAAGAGCTAGAAGACCAGTAACAGCAGCAGTAACAGCTAGATTCGACTTTTTCATAATAAATTCCTCTGAATGATTTCCTTTACTTTAAGTTGGCAAGATGAATCGCCTGTTTTGGCGTTTTTGTTATCAACTTGCTTAACTTAAAAGATAGGAAACTGGCTAAAAAACTTTCAGAAAAATTTCTGAAGTAAATGGGTTTGCAGGGTCAAATAGGTATAACTAATTGATGTGTTGGGCAAAAAAACATCGATTTTTTTATCAAGTTTTGTCTAAACAGCACCCGGTTGTTTAGGTTATAATCGGTTTTTATGTATAAATAACCAGTAGCTCTCATCATGATGGATCCATCTCTATTACTCGACGGTTTGAACGATAAACAACGTGAAGCCGTTGCAGCACCTCTAGAAAACTTGCTCGTTCTTGCTGGCGCAGGAAGTGGTAAGACACGCGTTCTTGTTCACCGTATCGCTTGGCTGATGTCGGTCGAGCAAGCTTCTCCGTTTTCAATTATGTCGGTAACCTTTACCAATAAGGCGGCGGCAGAGATGCGTGGACGTATCGAAGAGCTAATGATGGGCAGTGCAGGCGGTATGTGGAATGGTACTTTCCACGGCATTTGTCACCGTATTCTGCGTGCACACTATCTTGATGCGAAGCTACCGGAAGATTTCCAAATCATTGACAGTGACGACCAACAGCGTCTACTAAAGCGTTTGATTAAAGCGCAAAACCTCGATGAGAAGCAGTGGCCGGCACGCCAAGTGGCATGGTGGATTAACGGTAAGAAAGACGAAGGTCTGCGCCCGTCGCACATTGATGCGTACCATGATCCAGTAACCAAGACATATCTACAGTTGTACACCGCTTACCAAGAAGCGTGTGATCGTGCTGGTTTAGTCGATTTTGCGGAAATCTTGCTGCGCGCACATGAGCTACTGCGTGATAACAAGTTCGTCCGTGAACACTACCAAGCACGCTTTAAGCATATCTTGGTGGATGAGTTCCAAGATACCAACAACATTCAATATGCTTGGCTACGTATGATGGCGGGTCCTGAGTGTCACGTGATGATCGTAGGTGATGACGACCAGTCGATTTATGGTTGGCGTGGTGCAAAAGTCGAGAACATTGAGAAGTTTACGCTCGAATTCCCAAGCGTGAATACCATTCGTCTTGAGCAAAACTACCGTTCCACTAAGACCATTCTGGAAGCATCTAACACCCTGATTGCGAATAACACCGAGCGTATGGGTAAAGAGTTGTGGACGGATGGCGTGGTCGGTGAGCCTATCTCGGTTTACAGCGCTTACAACGAATTAGATGAAGCCCGTTTTGCGGTGAACAAAATCAAAGAGTGGCAAGACAAGGGCGGTGCTCTGAATGACGCTGCGATGCTTTACCGTAACAACGCCCAGTCGCGTGTTCTGGAAGAAGCGTTAATTCAAGCCGGTCTGCCTTACCGTATCTACGGCGGCATGCGATTCTTCGAACGTCAGGAAATCAAAGATGCCTTGAGCTACATGCGTCTGATTGCCAACCGTAACGATGATGCGGCGTTTGAACGTGTGGTGAATACGCCAACGCGTGGTTTGGGTGATAAGACGCTTGAAACCATCCGTTTTGCGGCTCGTGACCGTGGTTGCACTATGTGGGAAGCGAGTGTGGCAATGTTGGACGAGAAGGTGCTTGCTGGTCGCGCTGCTGGTGCTCTGAGCCGTTTTATCGAGCTTGTCACCGCGCTAGAAGACGACACCTTAGAGATGCCGCTGCATCACCAAACTGACCATGTGATTAAATACTCGGGCTTGTTCGCGATGTACGAGCAAGAGAAGGGCGAAAAGTCTAAGGCACGTATTGAGAACTTGGAGGAATTGGTGACCGCAACTCGCCAATTCGAGAAACCAGAAGAAGCCGAAGACATGTCACTGCTGACGGCATTCCTAACCCACGCAGCACTAGAAGCGGGCGAAGGACAAGCGGACGAATTTGAAGATGCGGTTCAGCTCATGACATTACACAGTGCGAAAGGTCTAGAGTTTCCATTGGTGTTTATGGTCGGTGTGGAAGAAGGCATGTTCCCAAGCCAAATGTCGGCAGAAGAAGCAGGGCGCTTAGAAGAAGAACGCCGTCTGTGTTACGTAGGCATGACCCGTGCGATGCAGAAACTGTACATCACTTATGCTGAAATGCGTCGTTTGTACGGTCAGGATAAATACCATAAACCGTCTCGCTTTATCCGTGAACTGCCAGAAACTTGTTTAGATGAAGTACGAATGAAGGCGCAAGTTAGCCGTCCTTCAAGCAGTGGTCGATTTAGCCAAACTGTTGTGAAAGAGAGCTTTAATGAAACCGGCTTTACGCTAGGTTCTCGTGTGATGCATCCAAAGTTTGGTGAAGGCACCATCATCAACTTCGAAGGCAGTGGTCCACAGAGCCGTGTACAGATTGCCTTTAACGGTGAAGGCATCAAATGGTTGGTAACTGCTTACGCACGACTAGAGAAACTGTAAGGCTTGACCAAAACTCATACCAATCGTAGTAAATAACTGGTCATTCTAGCTTGTTAAAATACTCGATAACTGCGTTGCAATTTTTGATTGTAGAATAACTACTTATCGAAAAATTGCGCCTTGTTCTCAAGCATTTTCCCTACGCTATTTCTGATCACTTATTTACTGTGATTGGTATCATCAACTTAAGAGCTGCTTCGGCGGCTCTTTTTGTTTGTGCGGTTTTGGTGTCGCTAACGCAGTAAAAAATGGAATGATAAATGGAGTACAAAAGCGCGACTTAACGATGCCGTTTGAAGTGAAAGGTGGGCGTTGTGGGTGAATGCCTGTTTTCAGCAGATCTACTGAGAAAAACTTTAGGCAAAGAAAAACCCCGAGGGCTTGCGCCCATCGGGGTTATAGTCTTACTCGCAGCAATCCAGCTACTAAGAGTGCTCCATGCATCTAATCCATGATAGTGTGCTGAATCCGTCAGCTTAATCCTTACGTCGCCTTCCTAGCGGTGTCCTTAATGACCTTATCCTGGTCTGCTAACTATCCTCGTTAGCTCTCATCACTTGTTCCCTGAGCGGTGTCCCTGACATCATCCTGATGTTCAAATCCTTGCCTCGTCCAGAGGTGTCCATTTCCCGTCCTTAGTAGCAACCATCCTAGTCACTATTGATTCCGTTCAATGTCCAATTTTGCAATCCATGCCCGACTATTCATCCTGAATAACCGTTTCTTCTTCCTGAAGTTCACCAAGTCCGTGGTGTTTCCTGTTCCGTGTCAGCATCCTTCCGACAGGTTTAATATTACGTGTTTAACGATTTCCAACAACGGGCTAATCTCACATTTTTTAACTCTCTTAGCGTTCAAAAAAGATACATGAGCATTAAATTCAATGGCTTATGCTCTTTTCTGTACGGTTTTACCATTAAAAAAGAGAGGTTTGCTCAACCCTTTGTGAGAGATCTCGCACAAGGGGTCGAGCGAAAGACTCTTACTGCCCGATAGCGGCACCTTCACGTCTTGGATCCGCAGCGCCTTCAAGACCGTCTTTTGTTATTCGTATCGCATGCAGACCAGAGTTCAAATCCCGAACATCGGTTTTAAAGCCCATCTTCTCCAGAGCAGGCTGTAAGCCCTCTGCGGCGGTACCTTGCTCAATATCTAAGGTGCCAAAACGGTTCAGCAATCGTGGCTGATTAATCGCGCTTTGGATGTCCATATCCCATTGCGTGTGGGCGATAATGGCTTGTGCGACGTAACCAATAATGCGGCTGCCACCCGGTGAGCCAATTGCCATGTAAGGTTTGTCATCCTTCATCATAATGGTTGGTGCCATGGATGAACGTGGGCGTTTTCCCGGTTCTAAGCGGTTCGCGATTGGCACACCATCTTGATGCGTGCGGAAAGAGAAATCGGTCAGTTCGTTATTGAGCAAGAAGCCGCGTACCATCAAGCGTGAGCCAAAGGCGTTCTCGATGGTTGTTGTCATTGAAACCACATTGCCTTGCTTATCGACGATATTGAAATGGCTGGTGGAAGGCAGCTCGATCGATTGGTCCATGCTTAAGTTCATGGCGTGCGACCAAGGAGGATTACCGGCTTCAGCCTTACTCAAGGCTTTACCGACTTGAATGAGCTCAGCACGTTGTTTGAGATAATCTTTATCAAGCAAGCCTTCGGTTGGCATTGGCACATAATCTTGGTCAGCCATGTACTTACCGCGATCCGCAAACGCAAGGCGCGATGCATCGGCGATCACTTGCCATGATTTTGCACTTTCGGCTCCCCAACCTTTAAGATCGTATTGCTCGGTGATCGCGAGAATCTGTCCAACCGTCAATGCGCCAGAGCTAGGTGGTCCCATGCCGCAGATGTCATAGCTTTGGTAAGCCGCACAAACCGGTTCACGTTGCTTGATTTGGAACGCATCAAAGTCAGGTTGTGCCAATACGCCAGGATTGCCCGGTGCATTCTGTACGGTCTTGATGATGTCTGTAGCGATATCGCCTTGATAGAAAGCTTTTGCCCCTTGCTCTGCAATTGCCGTCAGAGTTTGCGCGTATTCAGGGTTCTTCAACAACGTGCCTTCGGTTTTTGGTGAGCCGTCTGGATTGAAGAAGTAAGCCTTAGTCGCAGGGAAGCGTGATAGGCGCTTAGTATCTTTCTCAATCAGACTCGCGAGGCGAGGACTGACTTCGAAACCTTGCTCAGCCAAGGTAATCACGGGTTGGATGATCTTCTTCCATTCCAACTTGCCGTATTTCTGGTGCGTGTCCCACAGCAGTTTCACTGTACCAGGAGTGGCAACGGAGCGCCCGCCGACAACCGCATCGTAAAATTGTAGGGGTTGTCCTTTTTCGTCTAAAAAGAGTTTCGGCGTCGCGGCGAGCGGTGCGGTTTCGCGTCCATCATACGTAGTTAGTTTTTGTTTCTCACTGTCCCAATACACTAAGAAGGCGCCACCACCAATACCTGATGATTGCGGTTCTACCAAGCCCAGCATCAGCTGCACGGCAACCATAGCATCAATAGCATTACCACCTTGGGCAATAACATCCGCACCAGCTTGGGTTGCAATTGGGTTAGCAGCGGTAACCATATAATCTTTCGCTTTGATCAATTGTTTTTGCTCGAAGCCAGTGCTGTGCTCCGGCGCAACCGCATCTGCTGCTTGGTTAGCAAAGACTGAGGTAGATAAGATTAGTGGGGAAGTAAGAAAAAGACCCGTGGTCACGAGTCGGTTGAACGTCCAATGCATGATGACTCTCCATGTTGCCAGTTTTGTGCTTTGAGCTTGGCAGTTATGGAGAGTCACGTCGAGTCAGCAATCTTAGAAATGTCGATTGTGCTACGCTTTTAAATCAGTACTTTATCCGATAAAAGTATTGATAGTTTGGTATAGAATACTGCCGCCCACTAGAGTAAATACCACGCCGCATAGACCGTCGATGTAGATACCCGCTTGTTGCAATTTACGCTGTAAGCGCTGTGTCGACAGCATCCATGCAAGGCTAGAGAACCAGAATAGCGACAAGCCAAACAGGATGACCAAGGCAATACCTTTGCCAGTAATCGACATACCTGCTGGGACTAAACTCGACATCAAACTGACAAAGAACACCAGGGCTTTTGGGTTAAGAATGTTGGTCGCAAACCCTTTAGCAAACGCTTGACGCTTATTGCTGATCACTAGGTTATTTTGCTTCTTAGGTTGATCCGTCAGTGGGTTTTGGATCATCGAGATCACGGCACGCAATGCGCCAATTCCTAAGTAGAGCAGGTAACTACCACCGAGCAGTTGTACCACGGAATACAGCACTGGGTGCTGGTGGACGACAAAACTCACACCTGTCAGGCTGAACAAAGAGTGCAGCAAAATACCGACGGACAATCCCAACGCAATGTACAAGCCAGTTTGACGACCATGACGCGTCGCATTTTGTACGACCAGCGCAAAGTCCGGACCTGGACTCATTAGGGCAATAAAGTGAATGCTGGCGAGTGTCAGCAATATGGTGGATTCATTCATAACACATCTCAAATTTAACCAATGCGGCTATTGTCGTGGTAAGTCACCTGTGGCGCTTGTAAAAAACTGACAGCTTTCTCGGTAAATGAAATTAACGAGTCACTTGAGAAGGGGAAACGCCGTAGGTCTGCTTAAACGCTTTGCTGAAATGCGCTTGATCATAGAAACCGATTTGATGGGCGACGTCGGTACCACATTGACCAGCTTGCAGTAACTTCATGCCTTGTTCGAGGCGCAGGCGTGCGAACCATGCATAAGGCGTCATGCCAGTTTGCGCTTTAAAGTGGCGCTGGAACTGAGTTGGGCTCAGTTGGCACAGTTCTGATAGCGAATCCAAACGCACCGCTTGGTCGAGGTTCGCCATTAGATAATCTTTTAACGTTCCAAGTGATTGATTTCCTAACGGCACCACTTTTTGTCGCTCAAGCGATCCGTAGCGATCAAAAAGCTGGTTAAATCCTTCAAAAGGAAGGCAATCTTTAGTGAGTTGGCTGAGGTTTTCACGACGAAGTAGCCCGTGTAAGTTACTAAGTTGTGAAAATATCTGGGGATCCGAGATGATCAGTTCGTTGAAGTGTATTATTTGACCGTTTTTCTTAAGATCGGCTAGATCGCTCAATAGGTGAGGTTCGATCGCAAACACATTCACTTCGTAGCCACTCTCGAGCTTAGATTGCCCGTCGTGCAGCTCATCCGGCGGCATAATCACAATTTGCCCGTGACCAACTTGGTGGTTGTTACCTTGATATTGGAACTTCTGCGCACCATGCGTGATCAGGCCGAGATGAAAATCCAGATGGTAATGCCTTTGAAAAGCAAATTTCTGGTATTTCGCCTCTATTAGACTCAAGTTGTCATGGTCGGTTGCGTAGTACTGAATATGTTCCATTAAACAAAAAAAAGCTTGGTCACATTATGACCAAGCTTATCTGGCAATTTCTAACTTGTCTTGTAAAAAACGATCACTGTGGCTGAACGATTCGGCGTGAGCGACGGTTATTACGTAATCCATCAAAGCTAAACACGACTAGTGCTCCCCAAATAAAGACGAAAGTGATCGCTTTATCCATGGTAAAGGGTTCGCCATATATCAATACTGCAAGTAAAAACATTAAGCTTGGGCCTATATATTGGAAAAAGCCCAAAGTCGATAATTTGAGTCTTGTTGCTGCACCCGTAAAGCACAGCAGTGGCAGGGTTGTTATAACCCCAGCTGCGATCAACAAACTATTTAACGTAAGTGGATTCGTAAGCATATTTGAGGTTGGTGTATCGGCAACAAAAAGCAAATAAACAGCGGCCACTGGCAGTAGAAGTAATGTCTCGATAAACAAGCCAGTTTTTGCATCGACACTGACTTTCTTTCTTAATAAGCCATAAAAGCCGAAGCTCATTGCTAACGCCATCGCAACAACAGGTACGGAGCCAAATACAATCAGTTGAACGAGTACGCCACAACCTGCCAATACAACCGCGAACCACTGTAATTTACGCAGTCGCTCACCAAGGAAGACCATCCCGAGTAAGACGTTGATCAGTGGGTTAATGTAATAACCTAAGCTGGCGTCGAGCATATGATTCGAGTTTACCGCCCAAATGAAAATCAACCAATTGCCGCCAATTAACATGGAACTTGCGATCAGGTAAGCGATTTTCGTTTTGTCTTTCGCGATGTGGTAAGCCGAGCGCCAGTGACGGCCAAAATGGAGGAGTGCAGCAAGCAAAAAGAAAGACCATATCACTCGGTGGCTTAGAATTTCCAAAGGAGATACTTGTGCGATGGACTTAAAGTACATCGGCGCAATGCCCCACATGGTATACGCACCAATCGCTAGCAAGATGCCTTGCCGCGCGCGTTGTTGTTCGTCTTCTGGTGTCATGAAGTGTCACCTAATTGTGTGTTTTATAGAGCAGAAAATCAGTATACGAGTCGTGATGCGAAACACCTAACAATTTGCGGTTTTATTCACCATGAAACCCCATTACAATGTGCCCTCACTTTGTGTGCCAGTGGTATGCATAAGCACCTCTTTTTTAAGACCCAATCTGAGACTTTTCATGACCTCGACCTTGTTAGCCGAACAATCTGATTCGCCTGTAACGCCTCAACGTGTGTTGGAGGATGTGTTTGGTTACCAAGAGTTCCGTGATGGTCAGCAGTTGGTGATTGATGCTGCGGTAGAAGGTCGCGACAGCTTAGTTATCCTGCCTACTGGTGGCGGTAAGTCGCTGTGTTATCAAATCCCTGCTTTGGTTCGCTCTGGTATTACTTTGGTGATTTCTCCGCTTATCTCGCTGATGAAAGACCAAGTGGACCAGCTTAAAGCCAACGGTGTAGCGGCTGAATGCATTAACTCGACCATGCCTCGTGAAGAACTGCTCAGCGTATATAACCGCATGCACACTGGTCATCTTAAGTTGGTGTACGTCTCACCAGAACGCGTATTGATGCGTGATTTCATTGAGCGCTTGGAAAACTTGCCGCTATCGATGATTGCCGTCGATGAAGCGCATTGTATTTCCCAGTGGGGACACGATTTCCGTCCAGAATACGCCGCGCTTGGTCAACTTAAGCAGCAGTTTTCCCATGTGCCATTTATGGCGCTAACGGCGACGGCGGATGATGCAACGCGCCGAGATATTCTTGAGCGTCTGCAACTGAATAATCCAGAGGTTTATCTAGGCAGCTTCGACCGTCCTAACATTCGCTACAACTTAGTTGAGAAGCACAAGCCGGTTTCGCAAATCGTTCGTTATCTTGAAACCCAAAAGGGGAATTGCGGCATCATCTATTGTGGTAGCCGTAAGAAAGTTGAGATGGTGACCGAGAAGCTGTGCAACAACCATATTCGTGCTGCTGGTTATCACGCAGGTATGGATGCTGATGAGCGCGCTTACGTCCAAGAAGCTTTCCAACGCGATGACATTCAAATTGTAGTGGCGACCGTGGCATTCGGTATGGGTATCAACAAACCAAACGTGCGCTTTGTGGTTCACTTTGATATCCCGCGCAACATCGAGTCTTACTATCAGGAAACGGGTCGTGCAGGGCGTGATGGTCTACCTGCGGAAGCCATGATGTTGTATGACCCAGCGGACATCAGTTGGCTGCGTCGTATGTTGGATGAGAAAGACGATGGTCCACAGAAGCAGGTGGAAACCCACAAACTGAATGCTATGAGTGCCTTTGCTGAGGCGCAAACTTGTCGTCGTCAGGTGCTATTAAATTACTTTGGTGAGTATCGTGAGAAGCCATGTGGCAACTGTGATATTTGCTTAGATCCACCGAAGCACTTTGATGCAACAGAAGAAGCACGTAAGGCGTTGTCTTGTGTGTACCGAGTGAATCAGAGCTTTGGTATGGGCTACGTGGTAGAGGTGCTACGTGGTATGCAAAACATTCGTGTACGTGAAAATGGGCACGATAAGATTTCTACCTACGCGATAGGGCGCGATCACAGCCACGATTACTGGGTGAGTATCTTCCGTCAGTTAATCCACAAAGGGCTGTTGTTCCAAAACATCACGCGTAACTCAACGCTGCAACTTACCGAAGAAGCGCGTCCGCTGCTACGTGGCGATGTGACTCTGGAGTTAGCGGTTCCGCGTTTAGACACCGCAGCACGTGCGGCGAAATCAGATAAACTGACCAGCAAGAACTACGACAAAAAGCTGTTTGCTAAGTTACGTAAGCTGCGTAAGTCGATTGCTGATGAAGATGGTTTGCCACCATACGTGGTCTTCAGTGACGCGACTTTGATTGATATGGCGGAAATTCTGCCAACGTCTTACGGCGAAATGCTGGCAGTCAGCGGTGTTGGTCAGCGTAAACTGGAGAAGTACGCCGACCCATTCCTTGATTTGATTCAAGAACACATTACTCACCACGGATAAGGAACCAAGATGCAAAAGGAATTTGGCTTAGCGGACTACATGGCACAAGAAGGGCGCTTAATCATTACCGCGCCGAGCTTTGACCTTGATAGCTTTCCTGCTTTAGGTGAGCGTTTAGTCGGACTGCTTTCTGCTACTGTGGTGGAAAAGCAATGGGATGCAGACATTCACTCTTGGCTGATTGACTTTGAAGGTTGCCGACTGTTTATGAAGGCAGAGCATTACAGCGAAGCGATTTGGTTTGAAGCGTTAGCGATTGAAGAGAGCAGGGAAGAGTTGGATTATCTTGCAGGGTTGTTCCAACGCGGCTTGTAAAAATAGAATTTTTCTTGAAAGGGTGTTTCACATGAAACACCCTTTTTTATGCTTAAACGTTTGCATCAAACAGACGACTTGCGGCGAAAAGTGGTTAATGTATAATCGCCCACCGCTTCGCTCAGAATGAGCCAAGCCAGTTTATTTTTCATTTTACATTGTTGGTAAGAGCCACTTTATTCAGTGACTCGATTTGGGTTCCCTCACCCCCAAACCAAACTAAAAAGGTATCGCATGAGTAACTTTACCCCTGCGCAGCAGCGCAACGCCCTTATCTATCTGGTTCTATTCCACCTAGTCATTATTGCATCTAGCAATTACCTAGTTCAGCTACCGTTTACTATTTTCGGTTTCCATACCACTTGGGGCGCATTCACTTTCCCATTTATCTTCTTAGCGACTGACTTAACTGTGCGTATTTTCGGTGCTCAGTTGGCGCGTAAGATCATCTTCTTAGTGATGTTGCCTGCTTTGGCAGTGTCTTACTTCTTATCGGTGGTGTTCTTCGAAGGTCAATTCCAAGGTTTTGGTCACCTAGGGGAATTTAACTTGTTCGTTGCTCGTATCGCGATTGCTAGTTTCATGGCGTACCTACTTGGTCAGATCATGGATGTACACGTGTTCAACCGCTTACGTCAAATGAAGCAATGGTGGGTGGCACCAACGTGTTCAACGCTTTTCGGTAATGCACTTGATACTATCGCTTTCTTCGCCATTGCGTTCTACCAAAGCCCAGATCCATTTATGGCGGAGCATTGGACGGAAATCGCGCTGGTGGATTACGGCTTCAAACTGGTTATCAGTCTTGGTTTGTTTGTTCCTATGTACGGCGTATTACTGAATTACCTAATTAAGAAGCTGACTGAGGTGAACCCTGACTTTAAGGTGACGACAAGCGTTCAGTCTTAATATCAGTGGGAACCCCGAAAGCCGCTTGCTCAAATCAAGCGGCTTTTTTGTGCCTGTTTACTTGGGTTTAGAGCGTTTTGTACAGCGTGGGGAGTAATTAGATCATGGGTATCCAAAAGCTCCCTGAGCTGTACGAAGGTAAAAATGAGCAGTAAAAAAGGTCCCGAGTGAGACCTTTTAATCGAAGGTACGGCACGTAGAGGAAGCTCGCTGGTGAAATGGCTAACAGAGCATCCTCTCAATCAAAATGGCTTTTTGAGCATCGAAGGCGCCAAGTCGCAGGCCTTTCTCCCAACTGATGCTTTGATTGAACATCGCCAACATCAAACCGATACTGCGTTGATTGGCGTCCTGCCAGCAATCAGACTCGCTATACTCTCCATCATTTATCGCGTTGCCATTAACGAGAATGGGCTCGAAACGCCATTTTTCGCCGACACGATAGTAGCCTTTGCTGGTTAAGGTCTGGTTGGATTGAATCGTTAGATTGTGCTCGATGCCCGGTTCACCTGTTAGTTCAAATACAAACCTTAGCTGGTGGTCGTCACATTGCAGCTCAACGATCAGTTGGCCGTTTTCCTCAACCAGTGTTGATTGAGAGTAGTCTCCGAAGCAATGCAGCAACCAAGAAATAGGGTGGCTAGCTGTCTCAAGAAACCACTCTTTGAGCGTGAAGGTGCCTAGTAGATTAACTTGGGTGACTAGATTGACCACACAAGGTTGGGTTTGCGAGGCGAGCCATTTCTCTATCGTCTTGGCGGTCTCTAGCTGAGCAAAGGCGTAATTAACCAATAGGTTGGAGTTCGGTTGCTGCCAGTGAGTGATGTCGGAATTCAATCCCACCAATGGCTTTTCACAAATTAGCTTGGTTGAACCTAACTTCTTAATTATCTCTGCATGAGTATGCGCAGGTGTCGCGATTGTCACTACATCAAGTTGCTTGAGTGCGCTGATGTTCGTTTCTGCCTTTGGGGTTGCTTCTTCACTGCACGCTTGCTGAAGCGGTTCTATTTGGTTGGCGCATAACGTTGTGACCGATACACCATTGTTTCGATAGTGGGGAATGTGCGTGCGTCCCCAGTTGATTCCTATGATGCCGGCTTGCTGGATTTGCTCTGGTTTGTTGAAACGTTCACTCAATGGCGGCAAGGCAATTCGTTCATCGGTTAGACGTTGGTCATGGTGATAGTCATTGCTTGGCAGCACTTGCCATGGCTTGTTGTAATGCTGTTTGAGTGCACAAACGAGTTCGTAGAAATTCCACTTATCCTTTAAGTTGCTATCAAGATGGTATAAACCGGCTTCGTTCCGCTCAATAAGCTGCAAAAAGGCGAGTGCAGTATCGTCCATATGAGAAGTCGCGGGATACCAAGCTGTGCTAGCGGTAATAACGCCGTACTCTTCATGTTGGCGGTCGAGATGCGCCAACATGTTATTGCCTTCTGCTTGGTGATGGAGCTGCCAACCAATTCGAGCAACCATCGCATCTGGATTTGCTTGCCAGATTGCATCTTCACAACGAACTTTGTATTTGCCGTAATCATCTTGGGTGTTTCTTTCTTCAAAGATGCCATAAGGCCCGTTTTTTGTGGCATCAAATACCATTGCTGTGCTGACAAAGAGGTAAGGAATATTATGGCGTTTGCATTGCTCACCAAGCCACGCTGCCCACTCTTCACTTCCCATCGCCATATGGCACACCGCATTGATGTGGTGTTGCTGCCAAAATTGTTCACTTTGCTGTAGATCATCCGGCGGGATTTGGTGGTGATTCCACTCCAATATGTTCCAGCCGCGTAGGTGAAACTGATGAGCGACTTTTGGGGCGAGGGTGCCAGTTAAGCCAGTCATTAAAACGGTTTTCATGATGGTGCATCTTGGTTGGCTAAATTGTGTTTATCAATAAAGCATGGCTGTTTTTCGATGTAGAGCGGAGAAGCTGAGATTTTTGCTGGGCAGCACGTTTTGTAGGGGAAGTAGATGCAAAAAAGCCCAAGCGAACGCCTGGGCTTTAGTATTGTAAGGCAGTGATATTCGCTTATTTTGCTACGATATTTAATGGCCAGCCGATGTCTGTCTGACGGTTGGATTCAATTTCCAACTCAGCCGCAGTCAGTGGGTTTTTCTCTAGCCATTGCGCATCAATGTGTAACGTTAGATTGTCGCCTTCAACCGTTAGAGTCACATTTGGCTCTAGATCAGGATTGCGACGATGGCTGAGCAGAACCGCAAGACGCAATAGTCTCAATACTCGTTTGGCACTTGAGCCTGATAATGCATGCTGCTCAGGTAAAGAAGTGAGTTGTTCGCGATAGCGACGAGCCACTTCACCAATAAAGAACTTCTGCGCGCGCGTGTAACCAGGCAGATCCAAATTCTGCAGCAAGTAAGCACTATGCTCTCCGCCTTTTTTGAAATCGATAGTTAAGCCAATTTCATGCAGTTTTGCGGCGGTCTCGAGTAATATCTTGCCCTGAGGCTCTGTAATCCACTCATCGCCCCCAGCTTGCTGTAAAAGCGTGTGTGCCAGACTAGCGACTTGTTCACCGTATTGGTGATCGAGCTGATAACGATTTTGTACGCTAGCGATAGTGCGGGCACGAATGTCTTCTTGACGAAGCTCTTCAACCATCTCATACACTAAGCCTTCGCGTAGTGCGCCGCCAGCGAGTGTCATAGCATCGATTTCAAGCAATTCAAAAACGGCAATCAAAATAGAGAGGCCACTAGGGAACACTAATGCACGCTCAAGTGTTAAGCCTTCAATATCGAGTTCTTCTAAATGGTCGGCCAACATGGCTTGCTTCTGTAGACGTTTGAGTTTGGAGTGAGTGATTACTTCGTCCATGCCTTGCGCCAGCATTATCTCTTGCAATGCCTGAACAGTGCCTGATGCACCAACACACACATCCCAACCAATTTCTGTATAACGTTCTAAAATCGGCTGGATGGTCTGTTTCGCCCCTTCAATTGCCGCGTCAAAGTTACGAGCATTCAATTGACGATCTTTAAAGAAGTTTTCAAGCCAAGTCACGCAGCCCATTTTTAAGCTGGTCAGTGCTTTGGCTTCGAAACCTTCACCGATAATCAGTTCGGTACTTGCTCCACCGATATCGACTACAAGGCGACGACCACTACCGCCAGAGGTGTGAGCGACACCTTTATAGATAGTGGCTGCTTCTTCTTCACCAGTAATCACTTCGATAGGCTGGCCTAGAATTTGGTTAGCCTTTTCTAAAAACACATCTACATTGGTCGCGGTACGTAATGTTGCAGTACCGACGATGCGAATGTTTTGTTTAGGAATGTCCTGCAAGCGTTCCGCAAATAGACTTAAGCAGTCCCATCCTCGCTGCATAGCTTCCATACTAAGAGAATTATGTTCATCTAAGCCCGCTGCTAGACGAACTTTGCGCTTAATTTTAGCCATTGTTTGAACGCTGCCATCGATGTGACGCACAACGAGCATGTGAAAACTGTTCGACCCGAGGTCGATGGCGGCATATAGCGGTGATGATCCTGCTTGACTCATAAAACGAACTCAGTTTCCTATTACGATTGTTTTGGTGCCGATTGACGCGGTTGGCGTGGACGACGTCCCTGCGGCTTACGGTTACCAGAACCAGAGCGGGTACCGCCAGTATTCGTGCGGCGCTGTTGGTTGCGTGGTGCACGCATACGAATCGGAGCCGGTAGATCTTGAATCAGTGCCGACGAATCGTACTCTGAAACTGGGATTGTATGCTCAATGTATTCTTCGATTGCTGGTAGGTTAACCGCGTACTCTTCACAAGCAAAACTGATCGAATGACCGCTCGCACCAGCGCGACCAGTACGGCCAATACGGTGAACATAATCTTCACAGTCGTCAGGAAGGTCGTAGTTGAAAACGTGCGTTACCTGAGGAATATGCAGGCCACGCGCTGCAACGTCAGTTGCAACTAGGATGTCGACATCACCTTTGGTGAATTGCTCAAGAATCTTCTCACGCTTCTTCTGCGGTACATCGCCAGTAAGAAGGCCTACACGATGTCCATCGGCAGCCAAATGACCCCAAACCGATTCACACTTATGCTTGGTATTGGCAAAAATGATAGCGCGATCTGGCCACTCTTCTTCAATTAGTGTTTGAAGCAGCGCCATTTTGTCTTCATTCGAAGGATAGAAAAGCTCTTCCTGGATACGGTGGCCAGTTTTTTGTTCTGGTTCGACAACGACATGCTCAGGAGTATTCATGTGTTCGAATGCCAGTTCTTGAACGCGGTAAGACAGCGTTGCTGAGAACAGCATGTTCAAACGCTCTTTTGGCTCAGGCATACGACGGAACAAGAAGCGAATGTCTTTAATAAAGCCAAGATCGAACATGCGGTCGGCTTCGTCCAGAACAACAGCTTGAATGTTGTTGAGGTTAAATACGCGCTGTTTGTAGAAATCGATGATACGGCCTGTTGTTCCGATCAGAATATCTACGCCGTCTTGCAGTTTCGCAAGTTGCTTGTCGTAGCTTTCACCACCGTAAGCTAGAGCGGTTTTTAGACCTGTGCTTTCAGTTAATGATTCTGCATCATTGTAAATCTGAATAGCGAGCTCACGTGTAGGCGCCATAATAATTGCGCGTGGCTGTGTAGGCTTACGACCTTCATGTTCCGGAGTCGTCAGAAGGTGGTTGAACGTAGCAGTAAGAAACGCGAGCGTTTTACCAGTACCCGTTTGGGCCTGGCCTGCGATGTCTTGGCCGGTGAGCAGGACCGGCAACGCCAAGGCTTGGATAGGGGTACAAAATTCGAACCCTTTTTTGTCCAATCCTTCAATAACTTGGGGCTTTAAGCCCAAATCGGCGAACTTTTGCTCTGTGATATGCGTCTTTTTCATGGCTATAGAATATCAGCTAAAGCTTGCAATACGAAAGTAAATACATTCCAATAGGGCATCTAATTACTGGTTATCATCCAACCAGTTTCGAAAAACACATTGGAGTGGAAGATGAGTGATAAGATTTTGCAGCTAACTGATGACGGTTTTGAAAACGATGTAATCAACGCTGCAGGCCCGGTTCTAGTGGATTTTTGGGCAGAATGGTGTGGTCCTTGTAAAATGATCGCTCCTATTTTGGACGAAATCGCAGACGAGTACGAAGGCAAACTCACTATCGGTAAACTAAACATCGACCATAACGCAGGTACACCACCTAAGTTTGGTATTCGCGGCATTCCAACGCTATTACTATTTAAAGATGGTAACGTAGCGGCAACGAAAGTAGGTGCTCTGTCTAAAACTCAACTGAAAGAGTTCCTAGACGCAAACTTATAATCACCAAGTGATTACAGATAAAACCGTGCAAAGTTACAATGCACGGTTTTGTTTTTCTAACTCTGGACTAGAATACTAATTAGTGCTAACTTATCGCGCGTTAATTGAACAAATTTCTCTTCTTGGTCGATCCTGAGACCAAATCCATCTTAACTAGAAAACAGATCTTATTTTGACTAAACAAGAATCCACCACCATGAACCTTACCGAACTGAAGAACAGACCTGTGTCTGACCTTGTAAAACTGGGCGAAAGCTTAGGATTAGAGAACCTAGCTCGCTTAAGAAAACAAGACATCATCTTCGCGATTTTAAAAGCGCACGCGAAAGGCGGCGAAGACATCTTTGGCGATGGGGTTCTGGAAATTCTGCAAGACGGCTTTGGTTTCCTACGCAGTGCAGATAGTTCATACCTTGCGGGTCCGGACGATATCTACGTATCACCAAGTCAGATTCGTCGCTTTAACCTACGTACTGGTGACTCTATCGCTGGCAAAATTCGTCCACCAAAAGACGGTGAACGTTACTTTGCCCTTCTAAAAGTCAATACCGTTAACGACGATAAACCAGACAACGCCCGTAACAAGATCCTATTTGAAAACCTTACCCCTCTACATGCGAATGAGCGCATGGTTATGGAGCGTGGTAACGGTTCAACAGAAGACATTACAGCACGTGTTTTAGACTTGGCATCGCCAATCGGTAAAGGTCAACGTGGTCTGATTGTTGCTCCGCCTAAAGCGGGTAAAACAATGCTTCTGCAAAACATCGCGCAAAGCATCGCGTACAACCACCCAGAGTGTGAGTTGATGGTTCTTCTTATCGACGAACGTCCAGAAGAAGTAACCGAGATGCAACGCCTAGTTAAAGGTGAAGTGGTTGCGTCGACTTTCGATGAGCCAGCATCTCGTCACGTACAAGTAGCGGAAATGGTGATCGAGAAGGCAAAACGTCTTGTTGAACATAAGAAAGACGTGGTTATCTTGCTTGACTCTATCACTCGCCTAGCTCGTGCTTACAACACCGTAGTGCCTTCATCAGGTAAAGTACTAACAGGTGGTGTGGATGCAAACGCATTACATCGTCCTAAGCGTTTCTTCGGTGCTGCACGTAACGTAGAAGAAGGCGGCAGCCTAACTATCATCGCAACGGCACTAGTAGATACTGGTTCTAAAATGGATGAAGTTATCTACGAAGAGTTCAAGGGTACAGGTAACATGGAACTGCACTTGAACCGTAAGATTGCTGAGAAGCGTGTATTCCCTGCGATTGACTTTAACCGCTCAGGTACACGTCGTGAAGAGCTACTGACGAAGACTGACGAACTACAGAAGATGTGGATTCTGCGTAAGATCGTTCACCCAATGGGCGAAATCGACGCAATGGAGTTCCTAATCGATAAGCTAGCGATGACGAAGACCAACGATGAGTTCTTCGATGCGATGCGTCGTCAATAATCTCAGATAAGTTACTCTGCGAAAAGCCACCGTATATCGGTGGCTTTTTTATTGCTTTCTCCCGATAGAAGTATCAGAATGAAGGAAATGTTATCGGGAGGTTAACATGCAACAAGGAATGTTGTCGTCATTACTCCTGAGCTTGTCACTTATCACTCTACCTGCGACATTATCTGCCAAGGAAATGCATGAGTCTGTAGTAGAACAGTGGCTTCAGGATACTCAAATACAGACTAAAGTCTCTGAACTGCTTGATTACGCTGTCAGAGATGAAGTCGACTCGCTTAAATTTGCCCTTGATAGACTTGCTTTGCCTCAACAAGAGGTGGTGCGCTTTCAATTGTTGGAAAAGCTTGAAAAGCAAGATGTGATTCTCACGCCTCGAATGGCTCTGTTTGTTGAGTCCCAGATCCGTATGACCCCGACTTATCAAGTGTTAGAGCGAGGTGATGGGTATGAATTTAGTGTACCCGCTTTTAACTTTCCCGTTATTGCGAGTCGCTTGATTAAGCGTTGGAAACAAGACCAAAGTACCTTGGACTTTGTCTTACAAGCTGAACGAAGAGAGCTTAACTTAAAGCAATGGCTTACAGGGCCATCTCAACAAGCTCAAGCGCGTGAAGCGCTTTTGATTCGAGAGTTAGACAGTTTATCACCCAACGCGCTTGCTGCATTAACGGCCCAGTTAACCAAAGCAAATGTGACCAGTTGGTTACCCTCGACGGCCGTGATAGTCAGGTTGGCACAAGTTAGTCAGGATGAGGAAGTGTACAACTTACTCTGGCGGATGAAAGCCGATTACAACAGCCAGTCCGAGCTTGAGCGTTTAGCTGCGGTTGGAGACGTTTTTTCCATTCAGCAATTGATGAATGCCACAGTTAACCCATCACTCAAGCCAGAAGCTATTAGTCTACTTACAAAATCTAACCCTCTATCTCCGCAAGTAAAGCAGTTTCTAGTTAGAAAAATGGCGTTATCAGAAGAAGCAACCATGGTTGCTCGAGAGCTTGCTCAACAAGGGCATCAAACCTGGTTGGAAGAGTTAGTATCTTCCAACCATCAGATAAAGACTCGGCAGATTGAACAAGTATTAAAGTAATCTGGCTCACATACCCACACAAAATAGGAGGATCTTAGCGTCCTCCTATTTGTTATACTGCGGACAGTTTAATCAGCCAGCATGAAGGCCTATGAGTTTTAAGGATTTACGCGAATTTATCGACCACCTAGAACAGAAAGGTCGACTTAAACGCATCACTCACCCTGTCGATCCCGCTTATGAAATGACAGAAATCAGCGACCGCACCTTGCGTGCTGGTGGACCTGCGCTGTTGTTTGAGAACCCAATCGGCTACGACGTACCTGTTTTGACTAACCTGTTTGGTACACCAGAGCGTGTCGCAATCGGTATGGGACGTGAAGATGTTAAAGAATTAAGAGAAGTCGGTAAGCTGCTGGCTTATTTAAAAGAACCTGAGCCACCAAAAGGCTTCAAAGACGCTTTAGAAAAACTGCCAGTGTTCAAACAAGTATTGAACATGCCGGCTAAGCGTTTACGTAAAGCACCATGCCAAGACATTGTTTGGCAAGGTGATGAAGTCGACTTGGATAAAATTCCGGTAATGAGCTGCTGGGCAGAAGATGTAGCGCCGCTGCTTACTTGGGGCTTAACCGTAACCAAAGGTCCAAATAAGAAACGTCAGAACCTAGGCATTTACCGTCAGCAGAAAATTGCCAAGAACAAAATCATCATGCGTTGGTTAGCCCATCGTGGTGGTGCGCTTGATCTGCGCGATTGGATGGAAACCAACCCAGGTAAACCTTTCCCAGTTTCGGTCGCGTTTGGTGCAGACCCAGCAACCATTCTTGGCGCAGTAACACCAGTGCCAGATACGCTATCGGAATACGCATTTGCAGGTTTGCTACGTGGAAGCAAAACGGAAGTCGTGAAGTCAGTCAGCAACGATTTGGAAGTGCCAGCGAGCGCGGAAATCGTGATGGAAGGCTATATCGACCCGAACGAGTTTGCTGATGAAGGTCCTTACGGTGACCATACTGGCTACTATAACGAAAAAGAAAAGCACCACGTATTTACTATTACGCACATTACTATGCGTAAAGACCCTATTTATCACAGCACCTACACAGGTCGTCCGCCAGATGAACCAGCTGTATTGGGTGTGGCATTAAACGAAGTGTTTGTGCCTATTCTGCAAAAGCAATTCCCAGAGATTGAAGACTTCTATCTACCGCCAGAAGGTTGTTCGTACCGAATGGCCGTCGTCACCATGAAGAAGCAGTACCCAGGACATGCCAAGCGCGTAATGATGGGCGTGTGGTCTTTCTTACGTCAATTCATGTATACCAAGTTTGTTATTGTGTGCGATGAATCGGTAAACGCACGAGATTGGAATGATGTCGTTAAAGCCATGTCAGAGCATATGGACCCTGTACATGATACTTTGATGATAGATAACACGCCAATCGACTCGCTCGACTTTGCTTCACCTGTGGTTGGGCTTGGCTCCAAAATGGGCTTAGATGCGACCATTAAATGGGATGCCGAGCTGGCGACGCGAACCGAGGTCACTGAGCGAGACAGCAAAGCGATTACCGAAGCAGAACTGAATGAGTTGAAACAGCAACGCCCTGAGATTGTTGACGTCTATCTTCCAGTTACAGCAAACAACCAATTTGCTGTCGTGACTATGAAGAAAGACCAAGCCGGTCAATCTCAAGCATTGATGGAATACTTGTGGGACTTCTTTGCTCAGTACACGGATAACAAATTCATTATTTTGTGCGACGATGACGTCAACGCACGAGATTGGAATGACATCATTTGGGCGGTGACAACTCGAATGGACCCAGATAGAGACACGATTCAAGTGCTTGGTAAGACTGAGAGTTCATCCAAATTAGGACTGGATGCGACCAACAAGTTCGAATCTGAAGTCACGCGCGAGTGGGGCACGCCTATCAAAAAAGATCCTAAACTTGTGGCTAAAGTCGATGAGATTTGGGACCAGTTAGGTATTCTATGAGTCATCAAGTCCACCTTCTACCAATGGACGTTACGTTCCAAGTAAAAGAAGGGGAGACGGTGTTGGAAGCTGCGCTCAACAACAATATTCGCTTCCCGCACCGTTGCCAAGTTGGCGCTTGCGCCATGTGCATGTGTAAAAAGCTAACGGGCGAGGTGAGCTATCACCTCGAACCGATGCTAACCGAAAAAGAGCAACAGCAAGGCTGGATATTCCCTTGCCAAGCCTATACAGAAAGTAATTTAGTGCTTACTTTTGACGAGTAAGCGAGAGGAACACCATGACCATCCAATGTAAAGTAAAGTCTATTCAGCCGTTAGCTTGTAATACTTACCAAATCCTTCTTCATCCAGAATCACCAGTGCCTTTTAAAGCGGGTCAGTACCTAATGGTGGTGATGGGTGAAAAAGACAAACGTCCTTTCTCTATCGCAAGCAGCCCTTGTCGTCATGAAGGTGAACTTGAACTGCACATCGGTGCGGCGGAACACAACGCTTATGCACAAGAAGTTGTCGAAGCAATGCAAGCGGCGCTTGAAACTGATGGTCAGATTGAAATTGATGCGCCACATGGCGATGCTTGGGTTCAAGAAGAAAGCGAACGCCCATTATTATTAATTGCTGGTGGTACAGGCTTCAGTTACGTTCGCTCGATTCTGGATCACTGCGTAGCGCAGAATAAAACCAATCCTATCTATTTATATTGGGGGGCGCGCGATAACTGCCAGCTTTATGCTAAAGACGAACTGGTCGAGATTGCCGACAAGTTTGCCAATGTTCACTTTGTGCCAGTAGTAGAAGAAGCTCCTGCAGACTGGCAAGGTAAAGTTGGTAACGTGCTACAAGCTGTAGCTGAAGATTTCGAAAGCTTAGAAAACTACGATATCTATATTGCAGGTCGTTTTGAAATGGCTGGCGCAGCACGTGAACAGTTCACTCAGAACAAGAAAGCGAAGAGCGAACGTATGTTCGCAGACGCGTACGCATTCATTTAAATACGGCTTTTAAGGCAGAAAAAGAGGGTTTTTTACCCTCTTTTTTGCTTTTTTGATGAAATAGTCATCGAACAGTCATTTTTTTCCATTTTTTTTCAAAAAAGGGTTGCGAACGGATCTGAGTTCCCTATAATGCGCATCCACCGACACGGCAGACGCGATAAGGCTTCAGCAGGGTCGGAGAGGTGAAAGCTTCTACGAAAAATAAATTGAAAAAGTGTTTGACACTGTCAATTAAATCGCTAGAATGCACCTCCGCTTTGAGAGAAAAACTTCTCGTAAAGCAAGCTCTTTAACAATATAGACCTATCAATCTGTGTGGGCACTCGTTGATGATAATCCAATTCGATACCTCGGTATCAAATTA
>NZ_JAHGAM010000035.1:0-49364 GCF_030248595.1 Vibrio sp. D417a
CGTGTGTCGCTCCAGTTATATAGTTCTCACGGTACTTAACGGTGACACAATACGGACGCGGGGTGGAGCAGCTTGGTAGCTCGTCGGGCTCATAACCCGAAGGTCGTCGGTTCAAATCCGGCCCCCGCAACCAAATTCCATTAATAGCGACTGCTGTTAATATGCGACACTAGCTCAGTTGGTAGAGCGCAACCTTGCCAAGGTTGAGGTCACGAGTTCGAACCTCGTGTGTCGCTCCAATATATAGCCCTCATCGTGCTCAACGGTGACAAAATGCGACACTAGCTCAGTTGGTAGAGCGCAACCTTGCCAAGGTTGAGGTCACGAGTTCGAACCTCGTGTGTCGCTCCAATATATAGCCTTTATCGTGCTTAACGGTGACACAAGGCGACACTAGCTCAGTTGGTAGAGCGCAACCTTGCCAAGGTTGAGGTCACGAGTTCGAACCTCGTGTGTCGCTCCAGTTTCTTTTTATAAATGAAAGCAAAGCCTTCATCATCAACGAAGATGAAGCACTCGGACGCGGGGTGGAGCAGCTTGGTAGCTCGTCGGGCTCATAACCCGAAGGTCGTCGGTTCAAATCCGGCCCCCGCAACCAAATACAAGACGATAGATTGAGTACTTATTTAGTATACAATTGTTAAGTCGTCTACGGATGCGCCGCTTGATTCAACGCCTGCTTCTCGCAACCAATCACATCGCTCTTTTCATAATGCTGCGAAGCATGAATCCCCAAAAGCTAAACTTTTATCCGCATCATATGATGTCGGACGATTTCGTTTGTGTTTAAAACACGATATGAATCGGCTGACGTACAAGTATGATGAGGCTTCGCGTGTTTTATCTACTTTAATTAACAGAGTTATCCACATACGTCGTTCTGTGGATAAGTTGGTTGATAAAGTGTTTTTAGCTTGACTTTTTATGATGGGGAAGAAAGATCTTTTCTCTAAAGTGAAGTTGAAACAACAAAGAAATATCAATTAAATCTTTGTTATATAAAGAAAAAATAAGTTTTTTGTCGGATCGAGTACGTTAAAATACGATCATTAACTGGTATTTTTTTGATCCTAGTCATTTCTCCGAGCTGTGTTTAACTTTTTTCTGCTAGCTTGTTTTTCTTGAATCTCAAATTTTTTTCCACATTACAAAATTGAGAACAAGGTCATGAATTGAACATGCAAAAGTACTTTCAATCTCTTGCATATAGACTACGCTCTATGCGTCTCTCGGCAGTCCCTTCTCGACTATCCTTATTAAGCGTTGCTTTTTCGTCTCTATAGATGAATTACTCTCAGTGGGGAGTTGATTCAGTTGCTCTGTCAAAGCCCATTTAATGTGCTCATCAAGTAATTTATTTTCACCTTGCCGACTTTCCAGCGCATCTATGATTCGCTGACTATATTCTGCATTACCAAGTGCGACAGCGATGTTACGTAGCCACTGTATATGACCAATACGACGGATAGCGGAGCCTTCCATATTTTTTAGAAAAGTCGCTTCATCCCAGTTAAACATGTCGACGAGGTCAGGGTTTTTGAAACTGTCACGACGGTGGAAATCATCTTGCTCCGTTATGTCGGCGTAGCGGTTCCATGGGCAAACCAATTGACAGTCGTCACAACCATAAATGCGGTTACCCATTGGCTTTCGAAACTCTTCAGGAATCACGTCATCGAACTCGATGGTGAGATAAGAGATACAACGCCTGGCATCGACAACTCTGTCTTCAACGATAGCTTGTGTTGGGCATGATGTAATGCATGCTTTGCATTTACCGCACTGATCAACGCTTGGCTCATCTACGGGTAGTGGTAAGTCGATAAGTAGTTCACCTAAAAAGAACCACGATCCACAGTCTTGATCTAAAATCAGGGAATGTTTCCCGGTCCAACCTAAGCCCGCTTTTTGGGCGAGAGGTCGCTCTAATATTGGTGCGGAATCAACGAAAGGTCGGTAACCATATTGACCAACCTCTTGTTCAATAAGTTTGCCGAGCTTATTTAGCTGCTTTCTGACGAGCTTGTGATAATCGCGCCCTAGTGCGTAGCGGCTAATATAGGCATGACTTTTATTCGCGAGGTTCGAAGCGAATTGAGCCTCTGGTGGCAGATAGTCCATCCGGACGCTGATAACACGAACGGTTCCCGGGAGTAGCTCATGGGGTCTAGCACGCATCATACCGTGACGAGCCATCCAATCCATTGAGCCGTGATAGCCTGCATCAAGCCATTTTTGTAGTGCTGCTTCATGTTCACTCAGATCAACGTCGCAGATCCCAACTTTTTGGAAGCCGAGTTCTTTTCCCCAAACTTTGATTTGTTGTGCGAGTTGTTCGTAGTTCATGTTAACCACCGGAATAAAGGGGGGGCGGATCTTAACGGATCTCTGGCTTTGGTGCTACCCAGTTAGGTACGTTTTTGATGTTGTGAATACTGCTTATTGAAGTCATTTGCATATATTCTAAATCTAGGTAGATACTAAGATGATTAAGATACCGTTTATTGGATACTTTTTTCGCACATATGACATTTGAAAGCTTGTCTCTCAAAACCAACACGGTTTACTATTCCTGTTCTTTTGATTTTTATATAGTCAACGATCATTAGTTAGAGAAGCATCAATGAGCACGAAACAATTCAATTTAAAAGATGAGCATGAAACGGTTGCACTAGGCACCGCTCTGGCTCAGCTTTGTTCCCAGCAAACCACAATTTATCTGCATGGTGATTTGGGTGCAGGTAAAACAACCTTTAGTCGTGGTTTTGTCCGTGCTCTTGGTCATCAAGGTAACGTGAAAAGTCCAACTTATACTCTAGTCGAACCGTACCAGTTGGATCAGTGGCAAGTATATCACTTCGACCTTTATCGTCTTGCGGATCCTGAAGAGCTTGAGTTTATGGGGATTCGAGACTATTTCACAGACGATGCGATTTGCTTGGTTGAATGGCCTGAAAAAGGGCATGGCTTACTGCCACAACCGGATCTTGATGTAAACATTCGCTACCAAGGTGAGCAACGTGTAGCCGAACTAACAGCTAATAATGATTATGGTGTGCAGTTACTCAGTCGATTGGAGCTATGTTGAGTTTTTCAAATTTTAGAGTAGTGGCGACGTTTGTCGCCACTTTTCTCCTTCTCATCCCCAATTTAGCATTTGCTAACGTCGTTAAGAGTTTTCGAGTTTGGCCTTCACCTGATGAAACACGTGTTGTCATCGATTTAGGCTCGGAAGCTGACTATTCCTATTTCTCTTTATCAGGGCCGGATCGCCTTGTCGTGGATTTAAAAAGCACGACGATGCAGGCCAAACTGCCTGTTACTGTTACGGATAGCCCTGTTTTAAAACTGGTACGAAAAAGCTCGCCTCCAGAGAAGGGCACTTATCGTTTGGTGTTTGAACTAAAAAAGAGCGTTCAAGCGGAATTATTTAAATTAAGCCCAACACCAGGTGGGCAGTATGGTCACCGCTTGGTGATTGATTTACCGCACGGTAAGAAGGCATCGACCTCTAAACCGAGTAAGCCAGCGGCGGCCAGCAAAGACATGAGTTCAGTTCAACGAGCTCAAGAAGTGTTAATTGTTATCGACCCTGGTCACGGTGGGGAAGACCCTGGCTCTATTGGCCCTTCACGTCGTAAGTACGAGAAAGATGCGGTATTGAGTATCTCAAGAAAAATTGCTGCTCAGCTCGATGCGACTCCTGGTATTAAAACGCGCATGACTCGTACGGGAGATTATTTTGTAAACTTAAACCGTCGTGTCGCGATTGCTCGTGAAAATGATGCGCACTTGCTGATTTCCATTCACGCAGATGCGTTTACTTCACCGAAGCCTCGCGGTGGATCGGTCTTCGTACTAAATACTCGTCGTGCAAATACCGAAATTGCTCGTTGGGTCGAGAACCATGAGAAACAGTCTGAGTTATTGGGCGGCTCGGGTAATGCGTTCTTCACGAAGACAAAAGATCGTAACGTGAACCAAACTTTGTTGGACTTGCAGTTTAGTCATTCACAAAAAGAAGGCTATAAGCTGGCAACAGAAATCCTAGGTGAGATGGGACGTGTTGCGCACCTGCATAACACCAAACCGATCAACACCAGCCTTGCGGTTTTACGCTCTCCACAGATTCCGTCTGTGCTAGTGGAAACGGGTTTTATTTCTAACCCAACAGAAGAGCGATTACTGTTTCAACGAGCGCACCAAGATAAGTTAGCTCAGGCTATCACTAAGGCGGTCGTCAAGTACTTAAAAGATAACCCACCAGAGGGTACGGTGTTCTCGCCTTCAGCGAAGCCAATGGTACATATTGTAAAGCGTGGCGAGTCATTATCGGTGATCGCGAACAAATATGGGCTTAGCTCTAAAGCGCTGATGTCGGCAAACAACTTGAAGTCGACAGGCTTGGCAATTGGTCAGAAGCTCAACATTCCTTCTGCTGGTACGATTAAAGTGCCAAGTAAACCGATTACTGTTGAGACAGAAACCATTACGCACAAGGTTAAGTCTGGTGAGTTCTTAGGTAAGATTGCGAATCACTATAAAGTGAAGGTTTCAGATATCCGCCGAGAGAATAACTTGAAGTCAGATACCTTGTGGGTAGGGCAAAAGTTGAAGATAACGGTCGCGGTAAAAGATAAACCGATTCGTAAGCACAAGGTTTCTCGGGGTGAGTTCCTTGGCAAAATAGCGTCCAAATACGGCGTTAGCGTATCGAGCATTCGTAAAGCGAATAACTTACGCTCTGATCAGCTAGCGGTTGGGCAAGTCCTGATCATTCCAAACAAGTAGGTGAGCTCCTAACTCATTATGACGATTAAAATTTTGCCAGCCAGACTTGCAAACCAAATCGCCGCAGGGGAAGTGGTCGAAAGACCTGCTTCTGTGATTAAAGAGCTGGTTGAAAATAGTCTTGATTCTGGCGCAACTCGAATCGATATCGATATCGAGAAAGGAGGCGCAAAGCTGATTCGTGTTCGTGATAACGGAAAAGGTATCGCGAAAGATGAACTCGGCTTAGCGCTCAGTCGTCATGCGACATCTAAGATACATACCTTAGATGATCTCGAAGCCATTATGAGTCTAGGTTTTCGCGGTGAAGCGTTAGCCAGTATTAGCTCAGTCTCGCGTTTGACGCTCACGTCGCGTCCTGCGGCACAAGAAGAAGCCTGGAGTGCCTACTCCGAAGGGCGTGATATGCAGGTGAAGCTTAAGCCAGCAGCGCACCCGATTGGCACTACCGTTGAGGTGTTGGACTTATTTTTTAATACTCCAGCGCGTCGCAAGTTTCTTCGTACGGAGAAAACCGAATTTGCTCATATTGATGAGTTATTGAAACGCATTGCGTTAAGCCGCTTTGATGTCACCATCAATGTGCGTCATAACGGCAAGATCATCCGTCAATATCGCGCGGCGAAAAATCAGCTTCAAACCGAAAAGCGTATTGCGGCTGTCTGCGGTAATGCGTTTGTGCGGCATATGCTCAGAATCGAGCTTGAGCATCAAGGGTTAAAGTTACATGGGTGGATTACCACACCAGAGGGAGCAAGGCAGCAAAGCGATTTACAATATTGCTATGTGAATGGCCGAATGATGCGTGACAAATTAATCAATCACGCGATTCGTCAAAGCTATGAAATGAGCTTAAAGCCAGATCAGTTTGCTGCGTATGTGCTCTTTATTGAGCTAGATCCGCACCAAGTAGATGTGAATGTTCACCCTGCTAAGCATGAAGTGCGTTTCCACCAAGCTCGTTTGGTGCATGATTTCATCTATCAAGCTTTGACGGATGCACTTTCACAAAGCGCTGTGATTGATAAACCACAGGTGAATGAATCGGCATTTCATCGCGTGGAACCGACTGAATCCGAAGAGATTGAGCATTCGCCAGAGCCTGAAAAAGTACAAGAGCCAGCATCTTCACCGGTGCCAGAGCGGGTTTATCAAGCGATAGAGAGTACACCGGCTTATCCTGGACGCAGTGATTATGAAGTGAAGCCTCGTAATAGCGGTCCTAGTGAGACCTCCGTGCGAGAGGCGCGCGTAGTGGAGTCATTCAAACGTAATGATTGGGTGGAATCCAAACCTGCACCAAAGCCAAGTCACAGTAAAGAGCGCCACGTAGAACCAGCGCCAACTAAACAAGAAGTACGCGCTTATCACGAGCTGCTGAAAACGCCAGAGTTTGAGGCTCAGGCAGTCACTCCAATAGCGCCCCAAACGATAACTTCGCACACATCAATGCCATCGATTACTGCATTAGGCAAAGCGCTGATGGTGGTCGATGAACAATTTGTTTTGATGAGCAGTGACAGTGGGGCGGCGTTAGTCTCGTTACCTAGAGCAGAATTTTATCGTGTAAAAGGCCAGCTTTCTCCAAGCGATGGTGCACTCAAGGCACAACCTCTGCTTGTTCCTCTATCTATTAAGTTAGAGGCCGAATTAGTGAGACTGGCCCAAGATTATCAACAAGATTTGGCATTGCTTGGTATTCAATTGAAAGCGAGAAACGAGCACGCCTTAATGGTGATGGGCGTCCCAGCTCCGCTGCGTCAACAAAACTTACAAAATTTAGTACCAGATCTGTTATCTTACGCGCAATCTTGTGTGAACGAAGGTATAGCAGCGGCTCAGATGCTGTCTGAGTTGATAGATTGGCTCGCATTACAGGTCACGACAGTGAAGAGTCACTATACTTTTTCTGAAGCCATTCAAATTATTGCGGAACTTGAACAGCTAAGACATGGTCAATTGCCATTAGAAGATACAAAATTCGTATCCGCTGTTGATTTCTCTGCCACGATAGCCAAATTAAAACCATGACAGATAAACTACCTTTGGCGCTATTTTTAATGGGGCCAACTGCATCAGGCAAAACTGAGCTGGCGATTCGTCTTCGTCAAAAATTTCCGGTTGAGATCATCAGTGTTGATTCTGCTTTGATCTACAAAGGGATGGATATCGGTACGGCGAAACCGGATGAAAAAGAGTTAAGTTTGGCGCCTCATCGCTTGATAGATATTTTGGATCCAAGTGAATCTTACTCTGTCGCCGACTTTCGTCGAGATGCATTGAAAGCGATGGATGATATTGTTGCAGAAGGAAAAATTCCACTTCTTGTGGGTGGAACAATGCTGTATTACAAGGCGTTACTTGAAGGTTTATCACCACTTCCTGCTGCAAATCCTGAAATTCGTCAGCAAATTGAACAAGAGGCATTGACTAAAGGTTGGTCAGTGTTGCACGATGAACTCAAAGAGGTTGATCCTGTGTCAGCCGCGAGAATCCATCCCAATGATCCCCAACGTTTATCTCGGGCATTGGAAGTTTTTCGCATTTCAGGTAAAACTTTGACTGAATTGACTCAAACGAAAGGTGAAAGCCTACCATACCGAGTCAAGCAGTTTGCAATAGCTCCCAAGGATAGGGCAGAACTTCACCGTCGGATTGAACTCCGTTTCGAGAAGATGATGGAAGCGGGCTTTGAAGAAGAAATGAAAGCGTTACATTCGCGAAAAGATCTTCACCCCGATCTTCCTTCCATACGATGCGTCGGTTACCGACAGATGTGGGAGTATTTAGATGGGGAGTGTACACGTGACGAAGCGGTATTTCGTGGCGTATGCGCGACTCGTCAATTGGCCAAGCGTCAAATCACCTGGTTACGCAGCTGGGATGATTTAACTTGGTTGGATAGCGAGAACATTGAACAGGCATTAGAAACGATGTCGGAAGCAATAGCATCTGATTGACATAGCTGTGTATAATGTGATCGTTTTTGCGTGAACGCACTCTCAAAGGATCTGTTGTTGGCGGTTTTTATACTATGCTGCTAATTACTTAGAGTGCATTTTTGATTCGTTTAGCTCAGATGCAAAAGCCGTATCTTTTGCATTGCACCACTAGCTAAATAATTACAACTACAAATTAAATAAGGAAAATAAAAATGGCTAAGGGGCAATCTCTACAAGACCCATTTCTAAACGCGCTACGTCGTGAGCGTATCCCGGTATCTATCTACCTTGTGAATGGTATTAAACTACAAGGTCAGATCGAATCATTCGATCAATTTGTGATCCTGCTGAAGAATACTGTTAACCAAATGGTGTACAAGCACGCGATCTCAACAGTTGTGCCGGCTCGTCCAGTGAGCCATCACAGCGGTGAACGTCCACAAGGTGAGCGTCCACAAGAGAAATCAGAAGATTAATTCTTCATCGAGTATTTTTAAAATAAGGAGTTGATTGCTTGTTTGACCGTTATGAATCCGGTGAGCGAGCCGTACTTGTTCATATCAACTTCACGCAAGAAGGTGAATGGGAAGATCTGGCTGAGTTCGAAATGCTGGTTTCTTCTGCTGGGGTAGAGGCGCTACAAGTGGTAACTGGTAGTCGTCAATCCCCACACCCGAAATACTATGTCGGAGAGGGTAAGGCCCAAGAGATTGCTACAGCGGTACAATCAACGGGTGCCGAAATTGTGATTTTTAATCACGCCCTCTCTCCTGCCCAAGAACGTAACCTCGAAGCACTGTGCCAATGTCGAGTTCTCGACCGCACTGGTCTTATTCTCGATATCTTTGCTCAACGAGCTCGAACACACGAAGGTAAGCTACAGGTAGAGCTGGCTCAACTTCGTCATATCTCTACTCGTTTGATTCGTGGTTGGACGCACCTTGAAAGGCAGAAAGGTGGTATCGGTTTACGTGGCCCGGGTGAAACCCAGCTGGAAACCGACCGTCGCTTATTGCGTGACAGAATCAAAGCCATCCTGCGACGCTTAGACAAAGTAGCGAAGCAGCGTGAACAAGGGCGCCGCGCCCGAAATCGAGCTGAAATCCCAACGGTTTCACTTGTGGGTTACACCAACGCGGGTAAGTCGACACTCTTCAACCGTATTACAGAAGCTGGCGTGTACGCGGCTGATCAATTATTTGCTACTTTGGACCCGACTTTACGTAAGATAGAGTTAGCAGATGTTGGTCCTGCCATCTTGGCAGACACGGTTGGTTTTATTCGACATTTGCCACACGACTTGGTTGCGGCCTTCAAGGCAACCTTGCAGGAAACGCAAGAAGCTGACATTTTGTTACATGTTGTTGATGCCAGTGATGAGCGTTTTCGTGAGAATATTCAAGCTGTTCATGAAGTACTAGAAGAGATCGACGCGCATGAAGTGCCGACTCTGGTTGTCATGAACAAAATCGACAATCTAGATTCGCAGAAACCACGTATAGAACGAGACGAGGAAGGCGTACCTCGCGCAGTTTGGGTTTCAGCAATGGATGGGTTGGGCATTGATGTCCTGTTTGAGGCTCTGACGGAACGTCTGGCGTCACAAATGGTCGAGCATCAGTTGCGAATTCCTCCACAGTATCAAGGACGATTCCGTAGTACCTTCTTCCAAATGAAGTGTATTCAACGTGAGGAATATGACCAGGATGGTAACTTGTTGATCGATATTCGAATGCAGCAAGTAGATTGGTCTAGACTTGAAAAAAGAGAAGGGGCAGTTTTGACTGGCTTTATAGTCACTTAAAGGACTGCTACAGTATAACGTCATATCAAATGATGGAGCTTTCTAATGGCGTGGAATGAGCCTGGAAATAACAACGGCAACAATGGCCGCGATAATGACCCTTGGGGTAATAATAATCGTGGTGGCCAGCGTCCTGGTGGCCGAGATCAAGGTCCGCCAGATTTAGATGAAGTGTTCAACAAACTGAGTCAAAAGCTGGGCGGCAAGTTTGGTAAAAAAGGCGGCGGTGGTTCTCCAATCGGCGGCGGTGGTGGTAGTGCAATTGGCTTTGGCGTGATTGCTCTGATTGCTGTTGCGGTTTGGTTTTTCGCTGGTTTTTACACCATCGGTGAAGCAGAGCGTGGTGTTGTACTGCGTTTAGGTAAATACGATCGTATCGTAGACCCAGGTCTTAACTGGCGTCCTCGCTTTATTGATGAGTACGAAGCGGTAAACGTACAAGCGATTCGTTCACTACGTGCATCTGGTCTAATGCTGACTAAAGATGAAAACGTTGTAACAGTTGCGATGGATGTTCAGTACCGAGTGACTGACCCATACAAATACTTGTACCGTGTAACCAATGCAGACGACAGCTTGCGTCAAGCAACGGATTCTGCACTACGTGCAGTAATTGGTGACTCATTGATGGATAGCATTCTAACCAGTGGTCGTCAGCAAATTCGTCAAACTACGCAAGAAACACTGAACCAAATCATTGATAGCTATGATATGGGTCTGGTACTTGTTGATGTGAACTTCCAGTCTGCTCGCCCACCAGAGCAAGTGAAAGATGCGTTTGATGATGCAATCGCAGCACGTGAGGATGAAGAGCGTTTCATTCGTGAAGCTGAAGCATACAAGAACGAAATCTTGCCTAAGGCAACGGGTCGTGCAGAGCGTTTGAAGAAAGAAGCACAAGGTTACAATGAGCGTGTCACTAACGAGGCTCTTGGTCAGGTAGCACAGTTCGAAAAACTACTACCAGAATACCAAGCAGCGCCTGGTGTAACGCGTGATCGTCTGTACATCGACGCAATGGAAGAGGTGTACTCAAGCACTTCGAAAGTGTTGATTGACTCGGAATCAAGCGGCAATCTTCTTTACCTTCCAATCGATAAGTTGGCGGGACAAGAGGGCAAAGCAGATACCAAACGTAAATCGAAGTCATCTTCAACCTATGATCAAATTCAACTTGAGTCTGATCGTACACAAGAAGACACTTCGAACACGCAGTCTCGTTCAACAGGTTCACGTCAAGGGAGATACTAAGAATGCGTAAGTTAATGATCCCTGTACTGGTAATCGCACTGGCATTAATGTTGATGTCTTTGTTTGTGATTCCTGAAGGTGAGCGCGGTATCGTGGTTCGATTTGGTCGTGTCTTGAAAGACAACAACGACATCACTCGAATTTACGAGCCTGGTCTGCATTTCAAGATGCCTTTGTTTGACCGTGTGAAACAACTTGATGCACGTATCCAAACAATGGATGGCCGTGCAGACCGTTTCGTAACGTCTGAGAAAAAAGACGTTATCATTGATACCTACGTGAAGTGGCGTATTGAAGATTTTGGTCGCTACTACCTCGCGACTGGCGGTGGTAACTCGCTAACGGCAGAGGCACTACTTGAGCGTAAAGTGACGGACGTGCTTCGTTCTGAAATCGGTGCTCGTGAAATCAAACAGATCGTATCTGGTCCACGTAACGATGATGTGCTACCAGAAGACGCAAGTGCCGATGTTGTCGCAACTGAAGCGGCTCGTGAGGCGCTTGAGATTGATGGTGAACGCGACCTAATCATGTCTGAAGTATTGAAAGACACGCGTGAAAGCGCAATGAAAGACTTGGGTGTTCGTGTCGTTGATTTCCGAATGAAGAAAATCAACCTGCCTGATGAAATCAGTGAGTCTATCTACCGTCGTATGCGTGCGGAGCGTGAGTCCGTTGCTCGTAAGCACCGTTCTCAAGGTCGTGAAAAGGCGGAAGTTATTCGTGCTCAAGCAGAACTAGAAGTAGCAACTATTCTAGCTGAAGCTGATAAAACTGCGCGTGTGACACGAGGTGAAGCGGATGCTGAGGCTGCGAAGATTTATGCTGAAGCGTACAACAAAGACCCTGAGTTCTTTAGCTTCCTACGCTCGCTACGTGCGTATGAGAAGTCCTTCAGCTCTAAGAGCGATATTCTGGTGCTTGATCCGAAGAGTGAGTTCTTCCAATACATGAACCAGTCGAAGGGCAGCATGGAGAAATAATCTCCGCGTCTCATTGAAATAAAAGGCTCCTTAGGGAGCCTTTTTTGTATCTGATGCTAAGTGCTAGCTCATCATGATAGCGATTACGGCTCCAGCAACTACTAGGCAGCCACCGATGCGTCGTAGCTGATTGTTGGGTTGTTCACTTAATTGAGCCACCATATTCCGCCAACCGTTAGGAGCAATCAGTGGCCCAATGCCTTCCACGATCAAGATGAGCCCAATCGCCAACCATATGGATTCAGACATAGCGCTTTCCAGTCGAATAGAGAAAGCTAAATACTATCAGTGATATGCTGATTTCAAAATGAACAAAGCGGCAAGATGACATTCTGGTAGCAACTCTGTGAACAAAAAATGACTGCAAGAAGCGTGATTCGGTGCTAGAATCCATTTTTAACTAGCAATCAGACTTGGAAAGATGGGAAATAACGTAGTCGTTCTAGGCACCCAATGGGGTGACGAAGGTAAAGGTAAAATCGTAGACCTTTTAACTGAAGATGCAAAATACGTGGTACGCTACCAAGGCGGTCACAACGCAGGTCACACTCTCGTAATTGACGGTGAAAAAACCGTTCTTCACTTAATTCCATCAGGTATCCTTCGCGATAACGTAAAATGTGTTATCGGTAACGGTGTTGTACTATCACCTGAAGCTCTACTTAAAGAAATGAAGCCTCTTGAAGAGCGCGGTATTCCAGTACGCGAGCGTCTTTTCATTTCTGAAGCATGTCCGCTAATTCTTCCTTACCACGTTGCAATGGACCAAGCTCGCGAAATCGCTCGCGGTAAAAAAGCTATCGGTACTACTGGTCGTGGTATCGGTCCAGCATACGAAGATAAAGTTGCTCGTCGCGGTCTACGCGTTGGCGACCTATTCGATATGGCGACTTTCGCAGAGAAGCTAAAAGAAGTCATGGAGTTCCATAACTTCCAACTAGTTAACTTCTACAAAGCGGAGCCAGTAAGCTACGAAGAAGTACTTGAGCAAGCTAAAGGCTACGCTGAACTACTAACGTCAATGGTTATCGACGTAACTGACGAACTAGACGCAGCACGTAAGCGCGGCGACAAGATCATGTTCGAAGGTGCACAAGGTACACTACTTGATATCGACCACGGTACTTACCCGTACGTAACGTCTTCTAACACGACTGCTGGTGGTGTTGCTGCAGGTTCTGGTTTTGGTCCTCGTCACATCGGTTACATCTTGGGTATCGCAAAAGCGTACTGTACTCGCGTTGGTGCTGGTCCATTCCCGACTGAACTATACGACGGTTTAGATAAGCAAGATCCAATTGGTAAGCACTTAGGTGAAGTTGGCCACGAGTTCGGTGCGACAACTGGTCGTCTACGTCGTACAGGTTGGTTCGATGCTGTTGCTATGCGTCGTGCAATCCAAATCAACTCTGTATCTGGTTTCTGTCTAACTAAACTAGACGTACTAGATGGTCTAGAAGAGCTAAAAATCTGTACTGGTTACAAGATGGAAGATGGCTCTGTGCTAGAAGTTTCTCCGATGGCTGCTGAAGCATTCGAAAAAGCAACGCCAATCTACGAAACAATGCCAGGTTGGTCTGAGAATACATTTGGTGCTAAGTCACTAGATGCTCTACCACAAGCCGCCCTTGACTACATCAAGCGTATTGAAGAGCTAACTGGCGTTCCAGTAGACATCATCTCTACAGGTCCTGACCGTAACGAAACTATCATCAAAGTTCACCCATTCGAAGCTTAATTGATAGCCGTTAAAGATTGCAAAAGCCGACCTTATGGTCGGCTTTTTTGTATCTGAACAAAAACAGCGTGACTCTCATATGGCAAGCTTTTGCCGCTGAGCCTAAATCAGAGGCAAAAATTGTCTAAAGCTTAGCTGTTTTTTGCCGATAAGGTTATCAAGCAGAGGAGATCCTTCACCGATCTTTGGTTTCTTAGATACCTTAAGGGTACGTTTATGAAGTTACGAACAGTGGCTGCTTCACTGTTGTTGACCTTGGTTGCTACCACAGGGAAAGCCAATGTTGCTGATGTGGGGGCACCAGTTCCGATCTATACCGAAGCAGAGCTGATAAAGCTTATTGAGCAAAATAAGCACTTACAACGTGTGCGCGCTGATAACTGCCAGCTGGTGGAGGATATCGTAGCTCGTGCGACTCGAATTAACTTACCCGCTTATGAATTTCTGTACGGAGATATGTTGGCTTGGGGGGTGTGTGTCGAGCAAGATGTCGAACTGGGTCTTTACTACATCGAAAATGCAGCGCATCAGGGGTTACCAGCTGCACTAGAGCAGATTGGCCGATACTATTCGCGTGGCACTTTAGTACAGCAAGATAAAGAACGTGCAATTCCATATTTGCGAGAAGCTGCGTCAATGGGAAACCTAAACGCGCGTATTCATCTGGCCGAGTTGCTTTTACGTGATTATGGCAGTCCACTCGATTACGAAGATGCGTATCGTTGGTTATATAACTCTGTCACAGCAGATAAGCGGCAGCATAAGCGCATAACTGTATTGAGAAACGGCCTTGAACAGCGCATGCCACAAAACGTTATTGCTCGAGCTAAACGGCGAGACACCTTTTGGTAACGCTTCAATATTGCAAACAACTTCATACAACAAAGCCCACGTCACGTGGGCTTTGTTGTTTTCCCGATAGCTGATAGCGCTTAAACCACTTTGTGTGGACCGAAGCATTCGTAATGGAATTGCTCTTGTGGTACGCCAAGTTCTAATAGCTGTTTCGCTACGTGCTGCATAAATCCTACAGGGCCACAGAAGTACACCTGCACGTTATCTTGCTTTAATGCTGCTTCAATTTCATACAGATTGACAAAGCCCGTGAAGTGGAAGTCTTCACCTAGTTTGTCTTCTGCCGTTGGTTGGTTATACCAAACGAGCGCGTTCATATTTTCTTTTTCTGCAACGAGTTGGTTTACGTGTTGCTTGAAAGCATGCTGTTGGCCATTTTCGGTTGCATGAACCCAGGTTACAGGTGCTTGATGTGCTGAGAGACTTTCTAGCATTGACAGCGTTGGAGTAAGTCCCACACCAGCAGATATTAGAACAACGGGTGTTTGTGGTTCGGCATCCATAAAGAAGTCACCGGCAGGGGCCGCAAGCTGCACTTTTTCGCCAATGTTCAGGCTATCGTGCAGGTAGTTCGACACTTTTCCGCCTTCTTCACGTTTTACCGAGATACGGTAAGTGTTCTCTTGGACCGCAGAAGACAGACTATATTGGCGAATTTCTTGGTTTTCTAACTGGTCACTGTTGATGTAGATGCCAAGGTATTGTCCCGGTTTATACGGCGCCACTTTTTGACCATCGGTTGGCTTGAATACAAAGCTGCAAATGTGTTCGCTCTCAATCTTTTTATCGACTAATTCAAATTCGCGTAGACCGCGCCAGCCGCCTTCCAAAGCTTCATTTTGTTGGTAAATTTGTTCTTCGCGCTGAATAAATACATTCGCAAGTACGCCGTAAGCCTCAGCCCAAGCATCCAACACTTCTTGACCTGGATTAAAAAGCTCATCGATTGTCGCAAGTAAATGCTTACCAACGATTTGGTACTGATCTTCTGTGATCAAAAAGCTCGTGTGCTTATGCGCAATTTTCTCTACTGCGCCAAGCAGAGCTGGCAAATTTTCAATATTGGCAGCATAGGCACAGATAGCGTTGAATAATGCTTCACGCTGATCGCCGTTACGCTGGTTACTCATGTTAAAAATATCTTTCAACTCAGGGTTATGAGTAAACATACGCTCGTAAAAGTGCGCGGTCAGTTTTGGTCCTGTTTCGGCGATGAGTGGCGCGGTCGCTTTGACGATCTCGATAGTTTGATTGCTGAGCATAAGGGCTTCCTACTTTAAGTTGTATTTATAATGCATGTTTAAAGTTGTATCTCAAATGTATCTTTCGATCAAGAAAAGATTTACACTTTTATCGATAGCTCAAGTTTGGGGTTTTAGTATCACCAGCGGGTTATTGAGTCGCACTTTGGGAGAGAATATGCAGTTAACTAGTTTCACTGATTATGCGTTGAGAACCTTAATTTTCTTGGCTTCGTTGCCGGAAGATGAGTTAACCAGCATTACCGAAGTGACGGATTTATTTGGTGTGTCGCGCAACCATATGGTTAAAGTTATCAATCGGTTAGGACAGTTGGGTTATGTCCATACCGTGCGCGGAAAAAACGGTGGTATCCGGCTGATGAAGCCAGCATCTGAAATCACAGTCGGTGGTGTTGTGCGCGATTTAGAGCCGTTAGATTTAGTCAACTGTGGTGTGGATTTTTGCCATATTACCCCTGCTTGCCGCCTCAAAGATAAATTGGCGAAAGCAAAAAGTGCCTTTCTGGCGGAGTTGGATGACTGCACGATTGAATCCTTGCTCAGTGACAATTCTGAACTTTTGATCTTGCTGGCTCGTCCTTAACTCATTTGCATGCCTAGAGTCGATCTCGATCATTCTTTTTTCAAAGCAATTCTGTAGCTTATCGAGAGACTCAGATATACTAGCCATATACCTTCCTTGCTAGATAGGCGTGCCTATGTCAGACAATATTCCAAACGATCCTTTTGCAGATCGTGAATCCAAAAATTACGAAAATCCAATTCCAAGCCGAGAGTTTATCATCGAGTTTCTAGAGCAAGCGGGCGTTCCAATGAATCGTAACGACTTGTTTGAGGCACTAAAGCTTGAGGGCGAAGAGCAATACGAAGGGTTGCGTCGTCGGCTACGTGCGATGGAGCGAGATGGCCAACTGGTGTTTACCCGCCGTCAGTGCTATGCATTGCCTGAAAAACTTGAAATGGTGAAAGGTTACGTGATTGGTCATCGTGATGGCCATGGTTGGGTACGTCCAGAAGGCAGCGTCGGCAAGGATGATGATATTCTGTTACCGCACCATCAGATGAAGAACATCATCCACGGTGATTTTGTCTTAGTGCAACCGACAGACAACAGCAAGCGCGGCCGCCGTGAAGGACGTTTGGTGCGTGTGCTAGAGGAGCGCAATGATCAAATCGTTGGTCGTTTCTTCCTTGAATATGGATACTCCTATGTTGTCCCAGATGACTCGCGTATCAGCCAAGATATCCTGATCCCAAATGAGCACAAAGCGGGTGCACGCATGGGTAACGTAGTCGTAATTGAAATTACTGATCGTGGCTCACGCTCACGCGGCATGATGGGTAAAGTGGTTGAAGTCCTTGGTGAAAATATGGCACCAGGTATGGAAACACAAATTGCGATTCGTACACACCAAATTCCTCACGAGTGGCCAGAAGCCGTCGATAAACAAATCGAAAACTTGGGCGAAGAAGTACCAGAAGAAGCCAAAGTTGGTCGTGTGGATCTACGTGATTTGCCACTAGTGACCATTGACGGCGAAGACGCACGAGACTTTGATGATGCCGTTTATTGTGAAAAGAACAAAGAAGGTGGTTGGCGTTTATGGGTAGCGATTGCTGACGTCAGTTACTACGTTCGTCCTGACTCTGCGTTGGACAAAGAAGCGATCAATCGTGGTAACTCAGTATATTTCCCGTCGCAAGTTGTGCCGATGTTGCCAGAAGTACTATCGAACGGCCTATGTTCGCTTAACCCGCAAGTAGATCGCTTGTGTATGGTGTGCGAAATGACCATTTCCGATACAGGTAAGCTGTCTGGTTACAAGCATTACGAGGCGGTGATGAACTCGCACGCTCGTCTCACATATAGCAAAGTGAGCGCGATTCTAGAAGGGGATGAAGAACTACGTGAGCGCTACCAGCCGCTTGTTTCTCATCTAGAAGAGTTGCACAAGATGTACAAAGTGCTGAAAGAAGCACGAGATCAACGCGGTGCAATCGAATTTGAAACCGTTGAAACCAAATTTATTTTCAATGCGGAACGTAAAATCGAAAGCATTGAGCCAGTAATTCGTAATGACGCGCATAAGATCATCGAAGAATGTATGATTTTAGCCAACATTGCTTCGGCATCGCTGGTAGAAAAAGCGAAAGAGCCCGCGCTTTATCGTATCCACGAATCTCCAGGTGAATTACGTCTGCAAGGTTTCCGTGACTTCTTAAGTGAACTTGGTCTTGAGCTAAAAGGTGGTTTAGAGCCTTCACCAACGGACTATGCTGATCTCGCACGTCAAATCTCCGGGCGTCAAGATCAAGAGTTGATTCAGACCATGCTGCTACGCTCAATGAAGCAAGCGGTATACAACGCAGATAACGCGGGGCACTTTGGGTTGGCATTGAAACGCTATGCGCACTTTACGTCGCCAATTCGTCGTTACCCTGACTTGTTACTTCACCGTGCAATCAAGTATCTGATTGCTAAAGAAGAAGGTCGTAATCAAGATCGCTGGACACCAACAGGTGGCTATCATTACTCGTTTGACGACATGGATTTTTACGGCGAACAATGTTCGATGACAGAGCGCCGTGCTGATGATGCAACACGTGATGTTGCGGATTGGCTGAAGTGTGAATATATGCAAGACCACGTCGGTGACGAACTAGACGGTGTTATTGCTAATGTCACTAGCTTTGGCTTCTTTGTACGTTTAACGGATTTGCACATCGATGGTTTGGTACATATTTCTACCCTTGCGAACGACTACTATCAATTTGACCCGATTGGTCAACGACTTATTGGTGAAAGTTTCGGTAACATCTACCGCTTAGGTGATGCAGTAAAAGTAAAAGTACTGGCTGTTAACCTCGATGATAAGCAAATTGACTTTGAATTGGTCGAAACAAGTCGTAAGCTACGCGGCGAAGGTAAGACTGCGAAGAAACGCGCAGCGGAAGCAAAACGCAAAGCGAAAGATAAAAAACGCGCTGCGACTCGCTCTTCATCGAAGGAAGGTGGCTCGGCTCGTGCAGTTCCTGCGATAGAGCCAACTAAACGCCCAGAAGAAACGGGCGCAACGAGTAAGCGTAATGGCCCAAAACGTGGTGACGCCGAAGGCAACGAGAAGCCTAAAGTGAAAAAAGCACGTAAAAAGAAGCCGCACAGTAAGCCGAAGAAAACCAAGCGCACTAAAAAAGAAGCGCAGTAGGTTGAAGCGCCAACTTAGTTCAAACTCGGTTGGCGCAGGCAATACGACCAGAACAACAGGTTAAACAATGAGTAACGAATTTATCTACGGCATTCACGCAGTGAAGGCGGTATTGGAGCGCGAACCCGAGCGTTTTATCGAGGCGTACGTTTTAAAAGGTCGTCAAGATGATCGCCTAATGCCAATCCTAAATGATCTTCAGGTTTGTGGTGTTTCTATTCAGCAGATGACACGTAAAACCTTGGATGACAAAGCGCGCGGTGCAAATCACCAAGGCATCATCGCTCGTGTGAAACCAGCGAAGCAGCTGAATGAGAACGATATAGATGACATCCTGGCGCAGCACGAATCACCACTGCTATTAGTGTTAGACGGCGTGACCGATCCACACAATCTTGGTGCGTGTTTACGTAACGCAGATGCGGCAGGTGCTGCGGCGATCATCGTACCGAAAGATCGTTCTGCGCCAATGAATGCGACGGTAAGTAAAGTCGCTTGTGGTGCAGCTGAAGTCGTACCATTGATCCGAGTGACTAACTTGGCTCGTACTATGCGTACATTGCAAGAGAAAGGCATCTGGTTTGTTGGTACTGCGGGTGAAGCAACGCACGACATCTACCAAGCCAAACTGACTGGACCCCTTGCTATCGTAATGGGGGCAGAAGGTGACGGTATGCGTCGTCTGACTCGTGAAACCTGCGACGATTTGATTAAGATCCCAATGGCTGGTAGCGTTTCAAGCTTGAACGTATCTGTGGCATCCGGCATCTGTTTGTTTGAGGCAGTTCGTCAGCGTATTGCTGCAAAGTAACGACGAAACAAACAGTTACTGTCGAATCAGACATAATGATAAAAACAAAGGATGGGGTGCCATCCTTTGTCGTTTTCACCGATTTATAAATAAAAATCCTCAGGGAAGTTATGACTCAACAAGACATTAAATTCATCGCCTTCGATCTAGATGGCACTTTGCTTGATAGCGTGCCAGATCTAGCTGTCGCGGCAGACCAAGCAGTACAGGCGCTTGGCTTTCCATCGGTTTCAGAAGAACAAGTTCGTGATTACGTGGGTAACGGCGCAGACGTGCTTATTGGTCGCTCATTAAGCCAAAGCCTGACCATCAACCCAGAGCTGAGTGAAGAGCTTCGTGCTAAAGCGCGTGTATTGTTTGATGATTACTACGAGCAAAGCGGTCACAAGCTAAGTCATCTTTACCCAACGGTAAAAGAGACACTAGCAGAGCTGCACAAAGCGGGCTTTGTTATGGCGTTGGTGACCAACAAACCTTCAAAGTTTGTGCCTGACGTTTTGGAAAAGCACGACATCGCAAAATACTTCGTTGATGTTCTTGGCGGTGATGCATTCCCAGAGAAAAAACCAAACCCAGTCGCACTGAACTGGCTGATGGAAAAACACCAAATCCAACCTAGTGAAATGTTGATGGTCGGTGACTCGAAAAACGACATTCTTGCAGCGAAGAACGCAGGTTGCGCCTCATTTGGTCTGACATATGGTTACAACCACGGTGAACCGATTTCTGTATCAAATCCAGATTTCGTCGCTGACAGTTTGGCAGAATTATTGGACGTTGTAGCGGTTTCTGCATAACGGCTACAAAAGAGCTTCCAAAATACTCGTTAATGAGTACACTGAGTAAACCGTGCACCCATTACTGCACGGTTTTTTTCATTTAATTAGATTAAGAAGTCAAAGGAATCATTCTAATGAGCAAACCCATTGTATTGAGTGGTGTTCAACCTTCAGGTGAACTAAGTATCGGTAACTACTTGGGTGCTCTACGTCAATGGCAGCAGATGCAAGACGATTATGATTGCCAATATTGTGTGGTAGACCTTCACGCGATTACGGTTCGTCAGGACCCTAAAGCGCTGCATGAAGCAACTCTAGACGCACTGGCAATTTGTCTGGCAGTTGGTGTTGACCCGAAGAAGAGCACGCTATTTGTTCAGTCACATGTACCAGAGCATGCTCAATTAGGTTGGCTTCTTAACTGCTACACTCAAATGGGTGAGCTGAGCCGTATGACTCAGTTTAAAGACAAATCGGCACGTTACGCGAATGACGTAAACGTCGGTCTATTTGACTACCCGGTGTTGATGGCTGCTGACATTTTGCTTTACGGTGCGCACCAAGTACCTGTAGGCAGTGACCAGAAGCAACATCTAGAATTAGCGCGCGATATCGCAACGCGTTTCAACAATATTTACTCGCCAGAGCAGCCAATCTTCCAAGTTCCAGAGCCTTACATTCCGACAGTAAATGCGCGTGTAATGAGCCTTCAAGACGCAACGAAGAAGATGTCTAAATCTGATGACAACCGTAAGAACGTGATTACGCTGCTAGAAGAGCCTAAGTCGATCCTTAAGAAGATCAACAAAGCGCAAACCGATACCGAAACGCCACCAAGTATCCGCCATGATATCGAGAACAAGGCGGGCATTGCTAACCTAATGGGTCTGTACTCTGCGGCGACAGGCATGAGCTTCGAAGAGATTGAAGCGAAGTACCAAGGCGTAGAAATGTATGGCCCATTTAAGAAAGATGTTGGTGAGGCAGTTGTAGCAATGCTTGAGCCAATTCAAGCAGAATATCACCGTATTCGCGCTGATCGTGCTTACATGGACGAGGTAATGCAGCAAGGTGCTGAGAAAGCCTCGGCACGAGCGGCTGAAACGCTTAAGAAAGCATACGAAGCAGTAGGTTTTGTAGCTCGCCCATAGTCGCTAAGAACGAATACGAAAAAGCTCCACTTTGGTGGAGCTTTTTTTATGCCTGTATTACTGAAATGGCGTGTCTTTCATACAGCGTTCCATGTCGTAATATTCAACACGTCCTCGAGCCCCTAGAAAGGCAGACTTCACAACCATGCCTCTATCAATGAAGTAACTAAGCTGTACGCATGATATATCGTAGCTGAGTTCTTTAATTCTCGCTGGAATCCAGTAGGTTCCTGGCGTTCTTAGACGCTGAGTAAAGGTAATAACACCCTCGTCACTGACTTCTAGCTCTTCAATACCATCCAGTTCATTTTTGGCTGATTCGATGATGTCTTGATTCGCCGTAGGTTGAAGTGGCTCACTGGCGGTCAACTGACACCCCGCTATCAAGCCAAGTAGGGAGAGAGCTAGCACACTGCGTTGAATTTTTTTCATTTGTCGTTCCTGGGTTTACAGCTAATGAGATCTTATTGTCTCGCGCAGGTGTTATATCTTTTGTGTATGTTTTTGGCTAGTGAGTAATGAAAAGTTATTGAATAAATCATGAAAACTTTGAAGTATGAGGGGCCTATATAAGAGAGAACGAAGCGAGTAATAGATTCTTGGGCTTGAACAGTGATACAAGTGAAAATTAAAGCATTCTAAATTAGTGACTAATTATATTTTTATTTGTAACAGGAACGGTTGGATTAATAAGCAACTCAACAAGTGATGTATTTTCTACTCCTTAACATGAAGTGAAAAAGTAAACTGAGTAATCAATCTAAATTCTGACTTGTTTATCAATAGCGCTCTGTATTTATTACAAAAAATGTTTGAATGGGATGCTCTGGCATATTTTCTTATATTCACATGTGATTCATTTCACGGCTTTAATTACTCATTCTTATTTATTTCATAAATAAACCTGATAGTAGACGCAAATGGCAGGCTCTAACCAGAGCTAAGTTTGCATTTACATAAATATCAGGTATGACAATGGACACGTTAATCAAACCCTCAATACTCGCATTAACCATCGCCAGTGCACTTAGTGCAAACGCGAACGCAGAGATTATTATTTCCCAATACATAGAAGGCGGCGCTTATAATAAAGCGGTAGAGATCGCTAATACGGGTGATACTGCGGTGACACTCACTGGCTACGAGTTGGCGAAATCATCAAACGGTGGTGGTACTTGGGGTAGCACATTCGACCTTAGCCAAGTGACGCTACAAGCTAACCAAGTGTATGTACTGGCGCATGGTGACGCGAGCGATACCATCAAAGCTGTCTCGGATATCACAGATAAAAGCGTTGCGAACTTTAACGGTGACGACCCGATCGCACTGCTGAAAGATGGTGAAGTGCACGACATCATCGGTGTGATGGGTGACGTAGATTTTGGTAAAGACACCACATTAGTTCGTAACAGTGATGCACTAACCCCTTCTGCTACTTATGATGCATCTCAGTGGACGGCATTTGAGAAAGACAACATTGACGGCCTTGGTGAGCTAAATGCGACTGAGCCACCAGCACCATTCGCTTGTGAAGTCGACGGTCAGCAACCTAACTTCACTACCATCCAAGATATTCAAGGTGAAGGCGATACGTCTCAATTCATTGATGGTTACCCATACATTACTAACGAAGATCATTTCGTAACGGGTGTCGTGACTGCTGTTACCACTGGCCTAACCAAAGGTTTCTACCTACAAGCATTAGAAAGCGACAACAACGACAAGACCTCAGAAGGCTTGTTCATTCATACTGACGCGGCAGACACGGCGCTGAAAGCTGGTGACGTTGTTTGTGTGAAAGGTAAAGTTCAAGAGTATTACAGCAATACTCAGCTTGCTTCTGATGCTAACAGCTATGTGAAAACAGGCACCTCTGAAACCTCTCGAGTTACCGATCTTGTTATCAAAGAAGGTGAGACACTACGTGATGCGCTTGAGCGTCATGAAGGGATGCAAGTTGAGTTAACCTCGGCAAGTGACTTGTTTGTAACTCGAAACTTCTCTTACGACTACGATTCACGTCGTAACAATATGATGCTCTCTCATGAAGCGCCATTGTTAAAGCCGACTCAATTACACGCAGCAGAGAGCGATGCGGCCGTTGAGCTAGCAAAAGACAACGCAGCAAACCGCGTATACCTAGAATCAGATGGCAAAGCACCAAACGGCCAAATTCCTTACTACCCTGATTTTGCTAAAGATGCAGACCAAGATGGCTCTTCTGAGCAGCACATTCGTCTTGGTTCGCGAGTAGAAGGTCTGCAGGGCGTCGTGGCTTACAGCTACAACGAATACCGCCTGATTGCGACCAATGAAGTTGATAACACCAACTTCGTGACTTCAGGTGAAGGCTTCGACGTGGCTCGTAAAGATGCCCCAGCGATTGCGGACTCAGATTTGCGTATTGCAAGCTTCAACGTACTGAACTACTTCAACTCCGTGGCTGACAGTGGTCATGAAAACCCAACCGGACAAAACCGTGGTGCGACTAATCTAGACGAATTCCTGATCCAGCAAGCGAAAATCGTTGCGGCGATGAACAAGATGGACGCTGACATCATTGGTTTGATGGAAGTCGAGAACAATGGCTTTGGTGATGGCAGTGCTATCCAAAACTTAGTTGATGCCCTAAATGCTGAGATTGATGACGCTGAAGATCATTACACGTATGTCGAAATCGAAGAGCAAGACAAATACCAAGACGAATACTTTGGCAGTGATGCGATCATGGTGGCGATTTTATATCGTGCTAACGCAGTAACGCCAAAAGACGCTGCAAAAGTGATCATCACGCCAGAGCAGCACATTGCAGAAAACACAATTACTCGTAAAGAGGGCACAGAAAGTAACCCTGCTTACGATAAGTACCAACGACACAGTCTACTTCAGACCTTTACGGTGAAAGAGACGGGTGAAGATTTGTCTATTGTCGTAAACCACTTTAAGTCGAAAGGCTCTGAGTGTATTGAAGAGTGGATTGCTGGTGTAGAAGATTCTGAGCCAGCGGATCTGCAAGGCAACTGTAACAACTTCCGCGTTTCTGCTGCGCACGCAGTGGGTGAAGCGTTGAAAGAGGTGAAAGGCGATGTATTGCTCATGGGCGATCTCAATGCTTATGGCATGGAAGACCCACTTCTGACACTGACTGATTACTCGAAAGAGAAATACGGCCGTGACATTTATACTGCTGCTTACACAACCATTGGTGATGGTGAACTTCAAGTAGAGAAGACCAAAATTGAAAAAGGTTACGGTCTGCACAACTTAAACACGTTGCTGCACGGCGCTGATACGTTTTCTTACACCTATTCGGGCGAGCTGGGTAATTTGGACCACGCATTGGCAAGCAGTAGCCTAGCGCAAAAAGTGGTAGCAATTGAAGATTGGCACATCAACTCACTAGAGAGTAACTTGTTCGAATACAGCAGCAAGTACACAGGTGATATGCCGAAGTACAAAGATGCGTTCTCTGCCTCTGACCACGATCCAGTGATCATCGCGATTGATTTACCAGATGATGACATCGATTTACCGAAAGCAGGTGACAACTTAGCCGTCGATGTCCGTTTACCACCAACGGCGGTTGTAGGTGATATTGTTACGGTGAACTTAACGCCATCCACACAAGCGGCTGCGGCAAGCAGCGATACGAAAGCTTACTCGGCTAGCCAAACCTTAGTTCAAGCTGATATTGATGCGCGTAGCGTGAATATTGAGTTTGAACAAACGCCAGAGCAAGGTAATTATCAGTTAGAAGAGAAAGTGACTGACTCGACAGGTAATATCGTGAAGTTTAGCTCTGTTCGTGATGTTTCAATGACGCAAACTGAAACTGGAACAGAAGGGTCGAAGGATTCAGATGGTGGTTCGTTTGGTTTTGGCGCGCTATTTGCGCTGCTAGGTCTCGGCTTATTCCGCCGTCGCCGCTAAGCGAATTTATTTCCTGATAAACCTTTCCTAAATAGCTGTAAAGACCAAAGGCCAGCCTATGCTGGCCTTTTTATTCAGCAAAAACTTGCCTTTCTTGCTTGGTATAGCAAAATACCGCCCTTGATTGTCACGAACGTGGCGATTCACTACGTAAGCATTGCCAAAACGGATTGGAGCAACCGACCCTTTATGTTGTTGATCATCGATAACTACGACTCTTTTACCTACAACCTTTACCAATACTTCTGCGAGCTTGGTGCAGACGTAAAGGTGGTGCGTAACGATGAAATCGATATCCAAGGCATTGAGGCGATCAACCCAACTCATTTGGTGATCTCGCCAGGGCCATGTACGCCGAACGAAGCAGGTATTTCACTGAAAGCGATAGAACACTTCGCTGGTAAGCTTCCAATATTGGGTGTTTGCCTTGGCCATCAAGCGATAGCGCAAGTGTTTGGGGGCGAAGTGGTACGTGCACGACAAGTGATGCACGGTAAGACCTCACCGATTCGTCATAACGGTCGTAGTGTGTTTAAAAATCTGAATAACCCACTCACGGTAACTCGTTATCACTCTCTTGTGGTGAAAAACGGTACTTTACCCGACGTGTTTGAACTGACTGCATGGACAGAACTGCCTGACGGAAGCATGGATGAAATAATGGGTTACCAACATAAAACCTTGCCAATTGATGCGGTGCAGTTCCACCCAGAATCAATCAAAACTGAGCAAGGTCACGAGTTGCTTGCGAACTTTTTAGCGCGCAAAGCGATCTGATCGCGATCACTTTTCTTAACAAATCATTCATCTTTTTGCTGAGGTGAGCGGATTGCAAAACTATGCGGTTCTCTCGAGTCTCTTTGTCTATTCATGTCTTTTTAAACCTTCTATCCCCTGTATTACATAACATTTATAAAAAATCACTTCTCTATTTTACTTTCTTGATGCATAAATAGTCATAAGCAGTGATTAATGGAAGTTGCTTTCGAGAACGAAAAGAATAAATCACTATTGAAATGGTTAATTAAATGTAAATACAATGCCGCAATAGCTTAAATGCAAAACATTATTTGCTGGCAAAGAGAGCCGGTTAAATTCGCTTATCTGCTACGCATGCGGTATCAAGAAGGAATGTGCAATGACAACGGAAATTAAAGTAGAGCGCGGTTTATTCGATGAGGTAATGGTACCTTGCTATAACCCGATGGAAATGATCCCTGTTAAAGGTGAAGGTTCACGTGTTTGGGATCAGGAAGGTAATGAATACATCGACTTTGCTGGTGGTATTGCAGTGAGCTGTCTTGGCCATTGTCATCCAGTAATGGTAAACGCACTAACAGAGCAAGCTAACAAGCTTTGGCACTTAAGTAACGTTATGACGAACGAACCAGCCCTTCGTCTGGCGAAAAAGCTAACAGAAGTGAGTTTTGCTGAGCGTGTGTTCTTTGCTAACTCTGGCGCAGAAGCAAACGAAGCCGCTTTGAAGCTGGCACGTCGTTATGCAGCAGACGTTCATGGCACTGAGAAGTCTGAAATCATTGCATTCAAACAAGGTTTCCACGGTCGTACATTCTTTACCGTAACGGTTGGTGGCCAAGCGGCATACTCTGACGGCTTCGGTCCTAAGCCAGGCGACGTGACACACCTTCCTTACAACGATATCGAAGCTTTACAAGCACACATGTCTGATCGTACTTGTGCGGTCATGATGGAGCCACTACAAGGTGAAGGCGGCATCGTGCCACCAACGCCTGAGTTCGCTCAAGCGGTTCGCGAGCTGTGTGACAAACACAACGCCTTACTGATCTTCGATGAAGTGCAAACTGGTAATGGCCGAACAGGTAACTTCTACGCTTACCAAGGTTTAGGTATCACGCCAGATATTCTAAGTACTGCGAAATCACTTGGTGGCGGTTTCCCGATCGGTGCAATGCTAACGACAGCAAAATTGGCAGAGCACATGAAAGTGGGCACTCACGGTTCTACATATGGCGGTAACCCACTAGCGTGTGCGGTTGCAGAAGCGGTTGTAAATGAAGTTACTAAGCCAGAGGTGTTGGCTGGTGTGCTAGAACGCGAAGCAATGTTCCGTGAAGGTCTAGAGAAGATCAACGCGAAGTACAACATCTTCTCAGAAGTGCGCGGTCAAGGCCTATTACTTGGCGCTGCACTAAATGAAGAATGGCAAGGCCGTGCGCGTGACGTGCTGGTTGCTGCAGGTAAACAAGGTCTCATGGTATTGGTTGCGGGTGCCAATGTCGTACGTTTCACACCATCACTCGTTATCACACAACAAGAAATTGAAGAAGGCTTGGCGAAACTGGATAAAGCGATCGCGACTTTAGTTTAAGCGCGATATCAGTTTAAACGTCAACGCAGACACCCCCGTCAAGGATCTCTGATGGGGGAATTGTTCCTACAATATAGTTAGGATCTTCTTGCATCTGGAGGGAGTATTGATGCTAGTAGTTCGCCCTATCGCGATGTCGGATTACGACGCACTGCACACTTGTGCGGTGGAGTCTGGTCACGGATTTACATCTCTACCGGTTAACGAAGAACTGTTAACCAATCGAATCAAACATTCAGAGTACAGCTTTGGTAAGCCAGATGTGGCAGAACCAGGCGATGAAGGCTACCTGATGGTTGGCTTTGACTCTGAAACGGGTGAGGTTGCGGGTACCACCGGAATCGAAGCATCTATCGGCTGGGATGTCCCATTTTACTCATATCACATTAGTAAAGTCGTGCACTCGTCGCCAAAGCTTGGCGTTAACAACGTCGTTAAACTGCTTACTTTTGGTAATAACTACACGGGTAACAGCGAAATTTGTACCTTGTTCTTGCGTGAGAAATTCCGCCAAGGTCTGAATGGTCGTCTAATGTCGAAGTGTCGTTTCCTAATGATGGCAGAGCACCCAGAGCGCTTCTCTGAAACGATCTTTGCGGAGATGCGTGGCGTTTCAGACGACGAGGGTAATTCACCATTCTGGCAATGGCTTCAAGAGCATTTCTTCTCTATCGATTTCACGCTTGCAGATTACCTGACAGGTATCGGCAAGAAAGGCTTTATCGCCGACTTGATGCCGAAACTGCCTATTTACATCAACCTGCTCAGCCCAGAAGCGCAAGCCGTGATTGGTCAAGTACATGACAACACGCGTCCAGCGCTGAAGCTGCTTGAGCGTGAAGGTTTTACCAACCGAGGCTACGTCGACATCTTCGATGGTGGCCCAACGGTTGAGTGTGATCTGCGTAATATTGAGTCGGTACGTCATTCATTCCGTGCGCAAGTCAAAATCTCTGAACATTCCAGCACACAAGACTTCTTGATGTGTAATTCATCTTTCGAGAACTTCCGTGCGACAGTCACTAAAGCGGCGTATGACGCAGAAACACAAAGCGTGATGATTGCACCAGACGTTGCGGATGCACTTTCGGTTGAAGAAGGGGATTTCGTTCGCCTTCTTCCGCAGTAACAGACGACAGAATTTAAGGATAGAAACAATGACACATTGGATTGCAGGTGAATGGGTACAAGGTCAGGGTGAAGCATTTACGTCTCTGTCGCCGTACAACCAAGAAGTGATCTGGCAAGGCAAAGGTGCAACGGCAGAGCAGGTGAACCAGGCGGTATCTGCAGCGCGTGAAGCGTTTATTGACTGGAAAAAGCGTCCATTTTCAGAGCGTGAGGCAATCGTGTTGGCTTTTGCGGAGAAAGTAAAAGAGAACAGCGAAAAAATCGCCGAAGTGATTGCCAAAGAAACTGGTAAGCCGATTTGGGAAACGCGCACTGAAGCAGCAGCCATGGCAGGTAAAATTGCCATTTCGATTCGCGCTTATCATGACCGTACTGGTGAGGCGAGCCGTGAAGCAGCAGGCAACCAAATCGTATTGCGCCACCGCCCATTGGGCGTGATGGCGGTGTTTGGTCCTTACAACTTCCCAGGCCACCTACCAAATGGTCACATTGTGCCTGCGCTACTGGCTGGTAACACGGTAGTCTTCAAACCGTCTGAGCAAACGCCATGGACGGGTGAATTGGCAATGAAGTTATGGGAAGAAGCCGGTCTGCCGAAAGGCGTGATTAACCTTGTTCAAGGCGCGAAAGAAACTGGTATCGCCCTAGCTGACGCAAAAGGCATTGATGGCGTACTGTTTACGGGTAGCGCGAATACGGGGCATGTATTACACCGTCAATTTGCGGGTCAACCGGGCAAGATGCTCGCACTAGAAATGGGGGGTAATAACCCGATGGTGATCTCTGATAAATATGGTGATTTGGATGCCACGGTTTATACCATCATCCAGTCAGCGTTTATCAGTGCTGGGCAGCGTTGTACGTGTGCTCGTCGTTTGTATGTGCCATTGGGTGAAAAAGGTGATGCGCTTATCACCAAGCTCGTTGAAGCGACACGCAATATTCGCGTAGACCAACCATTTGCAGAACCTGCGCCATTTATGGGACCGCAAATATCGGTCGCGGCAGCCAAGTTTATTCTTGATGCACAAGCTAACCTACAGTCTCTTGGCGGTGAAAGCTTAATTGAAGCGAAAGCAGGAGAGGCGGCATTTGTTTCTCCAGGCATCATTGATGTAACGAACATTGCTGAGTTACCAGATGAAGAGTACTTCGGCCCACTTCTGCAAGTGGTGCGCTACGAAGGATTAGACAAAGCCGTGGCGCTAGCAAACGATACGCGCTTTGGCTTATCTGCTGGTTTGGTTTCAACCGACGACCAAGAATGGGAATACTTCGTTGACCACATTCGTGCAGGTATCGTGAACCGTAACCGCCAGCTCACTGGTGCAAGCGGTGATGCGCCATTTGGTGGTCCGGGGGCGTCGGGTAACTTGCGCCCAAGCGCTTACTACGCAGCAGATTACTGTGCGTACCCAATGGCATCAATGGAAGGTCAAGAAACTGTCTTGCCTGCAACATTGAGTCCAGGTGTAGCGCTATAAGTTTTAATTATAGAGTCGCAACTATGCATTGCGGCTCACCTTGCCGGCGCATCATTTAGGTATGGGTTGTAGTGATCGTTGGCAGAACACGAAAAGTGAGCAAAGACTCGGAAAAGCGTGTTGACTGACTGGCATTTACCGTCACAGGTTGATGGTTGCTCGTTCATTATTCTGGACAACTTTTGTTGTGAACGAGCAGCCAACTTCCGCTTACCTTTAAACTCTACATCTCGTAACAAGGAGTCGTTATGACGCCCGATGTGTTATTTGAATCGCTATGGCAAGATTACATTCAACGTCTTTGCCCTTCGGCTGCTAAAGTGCATCAGCTGCTTCAAGAAGATGAGCCTCTGATTAATGATCATATAGCTTTACGTACCTTCAATATCGCGCCTCTTGGTATTGAAACTCTAGCTAAGCCATTTGTAGCTATTGGTTACAAGGCTTGTGGTGATTACGTTTTCGAAAGCAAAAAGCTGGTTGCTAAGCACTATGAGCACCCAGATCCGAAGCAACCTAAAGTATTTATTAGTGAGCTAAAAGTTGAAGAGTGCTCACCTGAGCTACAAGAAATTGTGAAAAATTTGGTGGCACAAGTCGATGCTGACAAACTGAACGATAGCGCATTCTTACATGGTGGACGCTTGTGGGATTTAAGCTTTGCTGATTACCAAACATTGGCTAAAGAAAGTGAGTACGCATCTTGGCTTGCGGCGCATGGTTACGGAGCAAACCACTTCACGGTGAGCGTTAACCAGCTCAATGAATATGAAGAAGTGAAGCAGGTAAACGATCATCTGCGTACCGCTGGGTTTACCATTAATGAAAATGGTGGTGAAGTGAAGGGTACTCCTGAGGTGTTGCTAGAGCAGTCATCGACCATGGCAGATAAAGTAGCGGTTCGTTTTAGCGAAGGCACTGAAATTATCCCTGGCGGGTTTTATGAATTTGCTAAGCGCTATCCGATGGAAAATGGTGATTTGTACCCAGGTTTCGTGGCCGCTTCAGCGGACAAAATCTTTGAAAGTACGAATGGCTAAGTTTTAGGGTTAACCTGTTAAGCTTACTCATTAGTGTTCGCTGCACCCTATCTCATTTGGTCATGAGTAAATAAAAAGCCACCAATGTTGCCATTGGTGGCTTTTATAATTTTGTTCGTGTCACTCTAGTTCGAGATTAACGAGTACCGTAAACCACGATGGTTTTACCGTGAGCAGAGATTAGGTTCTGCTCTTCTAGCATCTTCAAGATACGACCTACTGTCTCACGAGAACAGCCAACAATTTGACCGATTTCTTGACGAGTGATCTTGATTTGCATGCCGTCTGGGTGAGTCATTGCGTCTGGTTGTTTTGCAAGGTTCAGAAGCGTCTGAGCGATACGACCAGTTACGTCTAGGAACGCCAGGTCACCCACTTTTTGGCTAGTTACTTGAAGACGACGAGCCATCTGCGCAGAAAGACGCATTAGGATGTCTGGGTTTACTTGGATAAGCTGACGGAACTTCTTGAAAGAAATTTCAGCAACTTCACAAGGAGATTTAGCACGAACCCAAGCTGTGCGCTCTTGGTCTTCCTCGAATAGACCAAGTTCACCAATAAAGTCTCCTTGGTTTAGGTAAGAAAGGATCATCTCCTTACCTTCTTCGTCTTTGATAAGAACCGCAACAGAACCTTTAACGATGTAGTACAAAGTTTCTGCCTTTTCGCCCGCGTGAATTAGCGTGCTCTTTGAAGGGTACTTATGAATATGACAGTGTGAAAGAAACCACTCTAATGTTGGGTCGGTTTGAGGTTTACCTAGAACCATAATATCTCACTTCCTCTGCAGGGTACGCTTGCGCTATCCATATTTTAGCTAAGCCTGAATTAGGCCTACTAGAATAAGAGCACTTTTTATATGCTGCAAGCTCTCTTGTGTTTCGGTAAGAAATAGTATCCTTTTTCGAAAACGATTTCTTGATTTTAATCGTGCCATGATTGAGATTTTGTAAGCAAAACTGTGCACATGATCACGGTATGAAAAGTAAACATCTTCGCAGGCAGGTTTTTAGCCAATTTTCCCTGTTTCGATGAGCTGTTGTAGGATAGGCCGAACTATGAGCTCCATTGCAAAGCTCATCTTACCGCCGGGTACGACAATCGTGTTGTGGCGTGACATGAATGAGCCATCAATCATGGCCAGCAGATATGGGAAGTCGACATTCTTGATACCGCGTAGGCGAATCACCACAAAACTCTCATCCAAACTAGGGATGCCTTTTGCATTAAGTGGGTTGGAAGTATCAACGGTCGGTACGCGCTGGAAGTTGATGTGAGTACGAGAAAACTGCGGAGTGATATAGTTGAGGTAATCGTCCATGGATCGCACGATTGAGTCCATTACCGCTTCACGCGAATGGCCGCGATCGCGAGTGTCACGTACGAATTTTTGTATCCACTCTAAGTTCACAATCGGCACCATGCCGATTAAGAAATCCACATGTTGAGCAACATTAACATCGCCATCGACCACGCCACCATGTAACCCTTCATAAAACAGAACGTCGCTGTTTTCGGGTAAGTCTTGCCACGGTGTAAACGTGCCTGGCATTTGATTGTAGGGAACCGCTTCGTCAAACGTGTGCAGATAACGGCGCACGCTGCCAGTGCCGTCATGCCCGAACTTACGGAAAAACTCTTCTAATCCCGGGAAGTCATTAGCTTGTGGGCCAAAGTAGCTAATGTGTCGACCTTGCTCGCGGGCTTTGCGAATTTCGATGTCCATTTCTGGGCGAGTAAAGCGATGGAAGCTATCGCCTTCAACCCATGCGGGTTTAACGTTCATCATATTGAACATTTTACGGAAGGCTTCAGATGTAGTGGTCGTGCCGGCACCGGACGAACCAGTAACCGCAATAATTGGGTGTTTAGCTGACATGACAAACCTTGTCGAAAATTACTTACCTGTAATGTGCAGTAGAGTTACTACTGCACGGTCGATATCCCACTATAGCACGTAACAATACCTTGTCATCGAGTGGGATACGGTAAAATGTGAAGGGTCTAAAATTTTGTTTTATGCTGAATATCGACGGTTTCGTGTAGCTCAGAGAACACGATAACCGCTTCACCTTTTTCCAATTGAGCTTTAACTTGATCAATTTTGTCTTGCAAAGAAACCTCGACGGTTCCGTAATCCGTTCCTTCGCGTAAGACGAATTCACGAATTAAGTTTTCCAATGTTTCCGGCGCAATGTCTTGCCATGGAATGATCATAAATACCTCTAACTTTTATGATGAGCGGCTAGTTTACTGCGTTCGTTGCTTGGATACAGCAGAAAGGTAATCTGCGGCGATACTTTCGTAATACGCGGGCAGCGCTTCCTCCAACCAAAACTTAGGTTTTAACGCCGTTCCTGTCAGGAAACCAACATGGCCACCGTGTTCAAAGAGACGGTAATCAATGTTATCTGGCAGAACAAATTTCGGGATCACATCGTCGGTCATGAATGGATCGTCTTTGGCGTGAATGATCAGTGTCGGTAGCGTGATCTGTTGTAATTTACTTAAGCCAGAACATTGATCGTAATAATCTTGTGCGTCTTTAAAACCGTGCAGTGGTGCCGTGATCAAATCATCGAATTCATACAGCCGTGTGACACGTTTTATTGAGTTGTAGGACAGCGCAAGCTCACCATGCAGTAGATGATGCTTTTGTAACGCGTTACGTTTCAGTGAAGAAAGCAGGTAACGGCGATACACTTTTGAAAAGCCTTGTTCTATACGGTTCGCACACGCCGCTAGGTCTAAAGGCGCTGAGATAATAGTCGCTGCATTCAAAATAGGGTGGTCTTTATATTGGGCTAAATAATTCGCCAACATGTTACCGCCAAGAGAAATACCAACTGCAACTTTGGGATTATCAGGAAAACGTTGTTCAAGGTGCTCTAGGAAGTAACGAGCATCCGTCACTTCTCCCGAGTGATAAGCTCGTGCTTTTTTGTTTGGTTTACCGCTGCAGCCACGAAAATGCATCATCACCGACAGCCATCCAGATTGAGCAAATGCATTCATTAGCCCATTGGCATAAGGGCTATAGAAGCACCCCTCTAACCCATGAAATAAAACAAAAATCGGCTTTTTTTGTGCAGGCTCTTGGGTTGGGTCCTCGCTCCACGCGAGATCGAGAAAGTCGCCATCGGATGTATCGAGGGTTTGCCAAATCGGCGTAAATAACGCTTTTTTGCGAATAAAACGCGGCAAAAGCGTTTGGAGATGCGGGTTTTTGATCCCGGCGGCTGCGAAAAATTGTGTCATACCTAACTGCTCTTATGCGGTCCTTCGGTGTCCGTTGAAGAACTTATTAATATAATCCTTTATAAAGATTATAGGTATTCTACAGATTTATGGGCGTTTTGGTGGTTGAATGTTTGGCACCGGAATAGCAAAGGCTTGCTGCAAATGCTCCCCACCGAGTTGACGACAGTATCTCAACGTCAGTGGGTCACCATCATTTTTGAGTAGTGCAAGTGAGTTAATGCAGTCCACCAAATCCGCTTGTTGCTGCTTTTCTAGTTGCAGCTCAAACTGCAAGGTCTCACGATACAAAGCGTCATTGACTTGAGACTTAAGGTGGCGACGAAGGTCGCGAAAGGAGTGAAGTAAAGTTTCGCTCCTACCTAGACAGTCTTGCACCAAGGGCCAGTCTTTTTCTTGGAAAATGAGTTGCTGCTCATCGAGCCATCTGAGCAGCAGGAGTAGGTTCACGTTACCGTGATAATTGTTCTGTAATGATAAACACGCCTCTTTCACTTCTCGCACACCATAAAATTGCAGACTAAACTGCCAAAGGTGTTCTAGGGTGAGTGTGTATTCAGCGTGTTGATTACTCATTGATTAAACTCTAGCTCCATCTGCTCCAACGTTTCTTGAGCAGACATCCATTCCATTTCAATTTCTTCGAGCTCAGCTTTACTGGAAGCTTGAAGTGCCAGCACTTGGTTAAGTTTAGCTTTATTTTCGGCCGCATACAGTGAGTTGTCCGCCAATTGTTCTTCAGCTTCGGCCAGTGCAGCACCTAACTTATCCATTTTATTTTCTAGTTGTGTCAGCGTTTTGCGAATTGGCGCTGTCTGTTTTCGAAACTCTGCATCGCGACGTTTTTGCTCTTTCTTCGCAGCTGCGCTGTTGGCCGTATCTTTGCTTGGCTGCGCAGCCTGCGCTTCTTTGCGTTCCGCTCTTTGTTGTTCGGTTAACCATTTGTAATAGTCATTTAAGTCACCGTCGAACGGAGCAACTTGTCTATCATGCACTAAATACAAGTCATCGGTCGTAGCGCGCAGTAAATAGCGGTCGTGCGAAACAATCACCATCGCACCTTCGAATGTTTGCAGTGCCATCGTCAATGCTTGGCGCATGTCCAAGTCTAAGTGGTTGGTCGGTTCATCAAGTAGCAACAGGTTTGGCTTTTGCCACACAATTAAAGCCAATACCAAACGGGCTTTTTCGCCACCAGAAAACGGCGCAACTTTTTCTAGTGCTTTGTCACCTTGGAAGCCAAAGCTACCTAGGTAATCACGTAGCTGCTGTTCGGTTTGATCGGGTGCGATTTGCATCATGTGTTGCAGCGGCGTTTCTTCAGGATGAAGCGTTTCTAACTGGTGCTGAGCGAAGTAACCAATTTTCACGCCTTGTGAGTAAGTTAGGTCACCACCTTGCGCGTTAAGTTCACCAGAGAGCAGCTTGATTAAGGTCGATTTACCCGCACCATTACGGCCGAGTAAACCAATACGACTGCCAGGAACCAAGTTCAAGCGGATCTTCTCTAAGATGAGGTTGTCACCGTAACCTGCAGATACTTCATCCATCATCATGATTGGGTTTGGCAGCGCAGCTGGCTCACGGAATTGGAAGCTAAATGGGTTATCGAATTGAGCTGGCAGTACTTTTTCCATGCGCTCCAAAGCTTTGATACGGCTTTGGGCTTGGCGTGCTTTTGATGCTTTGTAACGGAAGCGGTCGATGTAGCTTTGCATGTGCGACATCTGCTTCTGTTGCTTTTCAAACATCGCTTGTTGTAACACCATCTTTTGTGCGCGTTGGTTTTCGAATGACGAGTAGTTACCCGTGTATTCGTTCAGCTGCTGATTCTCGATGTGAATGATGCGACCAACGATTGGATCAAGGAAGTCTCGGTCGTGCGAGATCAGAATCAGCGTGCCAGGGTAGTTTTGTAGCCAACGCTCTAACCACATTACCGCGTCCAAATCCAAGTGGTTGGTTGGCTCATCGAGTAGCAATAAGTCAGAACGGCACAATAGCGCTTGAGCCAAGTTAAGACGCATACGCCAACCACCCGAGAATTGGGTCAAACTCCAACTCATTTGCTCTTGGCTGAACCCTAAACCATCGAGCAGTTCTGCCGCGCGAGCGCGAATGCTGTAACCACCAATGGTTTCAATTTTACCGTGTATCTCGGCAACTAGGGTTCCGTTGTCTTGTGTTTCTGCTTCAGCTAACTGCTTTTCGAGAGCGCGGTATTCGCGATCACCATCAATGACGTATTCCAGTGCAGTGCGCTCTAGCGCAGGCGTTTCCTGTGCGACCCAGGCCAACTCCCAATGTTGAGGTTGGCTAAATGAGCCTGCATCAATTGACAGTTCATCTTTCAGTAGGGCAAACAGCGTTGATTTACCGCAGCCGTTTTTGCCCACAAGACCGACTTTATCGCCAGGGTGAATAGTCGCAGAAGCTTGGTCTAAAAGAGGTTTACCGCCACGCAGTAACTGAATATCAGAGAAGGTAATCATAAAGTTTTCATTCACTTTGCGCAGTGCGCGTTGCTTGGTTACATAGCGAAGTGGTTTCAATCGTTTTTAAAGCCACTTGGGTATATATCTAGCGGTGAATAGTAGGGGTATTGACCGGAAAAGTCGATTGATTCGCTTTAATTGCATTATGCTGTACAAAAAAGTATAACAATTTGATAACGGATAAAAATAACCACAAGGACGACCATTTGGCTGTTGCACCGTCTATTCTCCCAAAAGTTCTGGTCATTTATGCTCATCCAGAGCCACATAACTCGATTGCCAATCAAGTGATGATAAAAAAAGCTCAGTCGCTTGATCACGTCACTGTGCACGATCTTTACGGTGTTTACCCCGATTTCTTTATTGATGTGAATTATGAACATGAGTTGTTGCTCGCTCACGATGTGATCGTATTTCACCACCCACTTTATATGTATTCATGTCCAGCCCTATTAAAAGAGTGGCTAGACCGAGTGTTAGGTAAAGGCTTTGCGTTTGGCGGAGGTGCGGCGCTAGAAGGAAAATACTGGCGCAGTGTCATTACAACAGGTGGTAAAGAAGAAGCCTTCAGCGCGAAGGGGTACAACAAATACCCACTTGAGCAAATCTTGCAACCGTTTGAACTGACGGCAGCCCTATGCCAGATGCACTGGATTGAACCACTGGTGTTGTATTGGTCAAGAAATGTTTCAGATATTGAACGCTACGAACATGCCGAGTTATACCGTGGATGGCTGAGTAACCCACTTGAAAACTGGCAAGCGGCAGATCGAGGAGGTCAGTATGGCGATCACCAGTGAGTTTCTTCAAAGCAGTGTGGTCTTTCTTTCGGCTGCGGTTATTGCGGTGCCGATTGCTCAGCGCCTTGGGCTTGGCTCGGTTTTAGGTTATTTACTCGCTGGTGTGTTGATTGGCCCATGGGGGCTTGGCTTAATTAGCGACGTTGATGCCATTTTGCATTTTGCCGAGCTTGGGGTTGTGTTGTTACTGTTTTTGATAGGGCTGGAATTAAACCCTAAAAAATTGTGGCAGATGCGAGGGCCGATTTTAGGTTTAGGCGGTGCGCAGGTTGTGGTCACGACCGCCGTGATTGGTAGTGTCGTCAGTATGTTTGGCGTAAGCATGCAAGTGAGTTTAGTGATCGGGATGGGGTTGGCGCTGTCCTCGACGGCGATTGCGCTTAAAGTCATTGAAGAGCAAGGGCTTAATGGTACCGAAACGGGGCAATCTGGTTTTGCGGTGCTGCTCTTTCAAGATATTGCAGTGATCCCGATGCTGGCGATGTTGCCCTTGCTAGCAGGCGGGCATAGTGGTGGAAGTTGGTTGGATGTCTTCACTATTTTAGGCAGTGTGGTAGCACTGTTGATTGGTGGTCACTTTTTACTACGTCCGCTATTTCGTTTTGTCGTGATGAGCGGCGTTCGTGAACTCTTTACCGTTGCTGCACTTTTAGTCGTGCTTGGCATTTCGGTCGTGATGCAAAAGCTCGGCCTTTCGATGGCATTGGGGACTTTTTTAGCAGGCGTTTTGCTGGCAGAGAGTGAGTATCGCCATGAGTTGGAAATCGCTATCGAGCCATTTAAAGGTCTGTTGTTGGGGTTATTCTTTATTGCGGTGGGCATGGCGGTAAACTTGGGGTTATTGGCATTACATCCTTTAGAGATTCTCGGTGCGGTGGTGGCTTTGGTCGTGGTTAAGGGTTTGGTTTTGTATGCATTGGCGAGAGCTGCCCGTGTCGGAGCCAAAGCGAGAAGCCGTATGGCTGCAATTTTGAGCCAAGGCGGTGAGTTTGCCTTTGTTATATTTACCGCGGCGAGCCAAGAGGGCATTTTGTCCAAAGAGCAAGTGGCGTTTCTGTTGGTGGTGGTCAGTCTATCCATGGTGACGACTCCTCTTTTGCTGATGGGACAAAAGAAGTGGTTTGCTCATACCCTGAATCAAGAAGAAGAGGGCATGACCACGAAAGTCGTGGATCGCCGACCACGCGTTATCATTGCAGGCTTTGGACGTTTCGGTCAGATCGTCGGACGTTTAATGTATGCCAATAAAATCAAAGTGACAGTATTAGAAAGTGATGCCAGCCAAATCCACCTATTACGTAAGTATGGTTACAAAGTGTTTTATGGCGATGCTACACAAATTGACCTATTGAGGGCTGCTGGCGCTGATAAAGCGGAAGCATTGATTATTTGTACTGATTCACCTGATGAGGTGATGGCTATCGTGGACATTTGTCGCGTGCACTTCCCGAAACTTAAGTTGTTAGCCCGAGCAAGAAGCCGTGTCGAGGCTTACCAGTTAATGAGTCATGGTGTAGAGAATTACTCTCGTGAAACATTTTTAGGGGCGCTAGATCTCGGTCGCCAAGCGCTCGTAGAACTGGGTATGCATCCTTATCAAGCAAAGCGGGCAGAAGCACATTTTCGCAAGTTGGATAATGCTATGCTTAAGGACTTATTGCCTCAACACAATGAAGATAAGAAATTAGCTCAAAGGGCGAAAGAGGCACGCAAAGAGCTAGAAGAAATATTTGGTCGTGAAATGGAGAGCGACCATCAGTCACCTAATCATTGGAAGTAGTACTTGAGCCAAGACTCAAGCTAAGGAAATAGCGTGAAAATCAAGAAACGTTTTATTGCCGGCGCTAGCTGCCCAAATTGCAGCCAGCAAGATACCCTGCGCTGGTGGATTGAAAATAACATCGAGTTAGTTGAGTGTGTCGAGTGTGAGTTTACAGAGCAGCGTAAACCACAATCTGTAGAGAAAAATAAACACTCAGATCAGGAAATGATCGGAATTTTTAAGCCGGAGTAATTGAACTTCGATAATTGATCCCCATAATACACCCAGATATCTCAGTACTTAACCCCATTCAGGTTAAGTCAATTAATCTCCCTGGAGTTAGTATGAAAATTGAAAAGAACGTTGTTGCAAGCCTTGCATACAAAGTAATGATGGAAGACGGTGTCGTTGTTGATCAATCAACAGCAGAAGCACCTCTAGATTACCTTCACGGTCACAACAACCTAATCACAGGTCTTGAAAAAGAACTTGAAGGTAAAGTGGCTGGCGACAAGTTCTCAGTAACGGTAGCTCCTGAAGAAGCTTACGGTGAGCACAACGATGCGCTAGTACAGCGCGTTCCTGCGGACGTGTTCCAAGGCGTTGAGCAAATCGAAGTGGGCATGCGCTTCCTAGCTGACACTGACCAAGGTCCAATCCCTGTTGAAGTAACAGAAGTTGACGGCAACGAAGTGGTTGTTGACGGTAACCATATGTTAGCTGGTCAAACACTAACTTTCGAAGTAGAAGTTATGTCTACACGTGAAGCAACAGCAGAAGAGATCGAACACGGTCACATCCATCAAGGTGGTGGCTGTTGTGGTGGTCACGATCATGACCACGATCACGAAGAAGAAGGCGGCTGCTGTGGCGGCGGTAGCTGTGGTTCTCACTAATCATAAGCGCCTTCACTAGATAATCTTATCTAGCAAAGCTTTGAAAAGCGCAAGTTGAGTTTTCAACTTGCGCTTTTTGTTTATCTAAGGTGTAGTGCCAACCATACAAGGAATAACAGTTGGACAAAGCGATGACGAAACCTTTCTCGATTGCCATTCATGGCGGTGCAGGCACCATCTTGCGTGAACAGATGAGCGATGAGCTGCAACAATCCATCTTGGCGGATTTAGAAGCTGCGGTAAAAGCGGGAGATCAAATTCTAGAAACGGGCGGTGAAGCCTTAGATGCCGTCGTAGCGGCAGTGAAAGTATTGGAAGACTCTCCTAACTTTAATGCGGGTAAAGGCTCAGTGCTGACCAACAACGAAATGGTAGAAATGGACGCTTCTGTGATGGATGGGCGAAACCTTGCAGCAGGTGCGGTCGCTGGGGTTCGTCATATCAGAAACCCAATTGAGCTCGCTCGTGACGTGATGCGAAACAGCAATCATGTGTTGTTGGTGGGTGAGGGCGCAGAGAAGTTTGCTTTTGAGCAAGGTCATGAGTATACCGAGCAAGATTACTTCTTTACTGATCGCCGTTATGAGCAGTTACTGTCTATGCGTGAGAAAGGACTGTTTGCTTTGTCGGAATCTCGTTACCCAGATGACCGTAAGCACGGTACGGTTGGTGCGGTGGCATTGGACCAACAAGGCAACTTAGCCGCTGCCACCAGTACGGGTGGCGTGACGAATAAGAAATACAACCGAGTCGGAGATTCTGCTCTTATTGGTTGTGGTACGGTGGCCGAAAATGGCGTCGTGGCAGTTTCCACTACGGGTGTCGGCGAGTTCTTTATTCGTAAACGTGTTGCGGAAGACGTTGCAGCACGTATGCGTTACTTACAAGAAGATATTCATACGGCTTGTGAACACATTATCCAAGGTGATCTCAAACAGATGGGCGGAGAGGGCGGTTTGATTGCCATTGATGCTAAAGGTGAGATGCACTTTGCGATGAACAGTTCTGGCATGTACCGAGCAGGCATTAATACGCAAGGCGAGCTGAGCGTTAAAATCTACGCCGACGAATAGCTTCCTCTTGAGTACCTTCTTAAGTAATTAATACAACAAAGCCCAGAACATGTTCTGGGCTTTATGCTATTTGAGCCTGCATTTTAATAATGCGGTGGTGGGGTTTCTTCTGACGGATCGGCTAAATTCGACGAGTCCATATTTTTTACTTTACCTACCACATATTTCATCTGATCGAGCATCTTGGTAATTTGCAGTTGTTGCTGCGATAAAGCTCCGTTCAGATCTTCAATAGTCTGTTCTTGGAACGCAAGCTGACATTCTAAGTCATTAATGCGTGCTTCCAATTGCTGAATGATTTTTTCTGTCATGATCCGTTCTCTAACTGCCAAGCTTGGGCAATACCTGCTGAAGTAGCAGTAATTACGCGTTGTTTTGAATCAAAGGCTGCATCATACACGACCGCACGGGGAGGGCGAGTGTCTTTTTTGGGCTCCACTTCAAATCCACTCATTCGTTTTCCGGTTTGAGTATCCCATATCGACACACGGCCAGAAGGGCTTCCTGTGACTAGTTGAGTCCCGTCGTCAGAAAATCGTGCGGTAGAGAAAATTAATTGGCGTGACCAACTGCTCAACTGTGTGACTTCTTGTCCAGTTTTTAAATTCCAAACAATCGCTTGGTTTCCGCCATCAGATGTCATTGCTAATTTTCCATCTCTTTGCAGGGCCACGCGAACAATTCGTTGTTCATGTTCGAAGGTTCGTAGTACTTGTCCGGTTTCGGTATCCCACAGATACGCTTTATAGTCATTACCTCCGGTTAGGGCGAAGCGACCATTAGGAGAAATGGCCACGGAATTGACTTTTTCACGATGCGCAAGGAACTCCATGCGACGCCCGGTGACTAAGTTGACATAAATTGCTTTACCGTTGGATAACCCAAGCAGAACTTGTTCACCATTACTGGTGATATCAACGTCGCGAATGAGCGCATCAGAGATAGACCAAAGGCCTTCGGATTGCGTCCAGCCTAGGTCCCAAACTGCGAAGTTCATTTGGCTTGCTGTAATTGCGTAGCGACCATTGTCAGATATGCGGATATGGGAAACCACATTGGCATCGGCATCGAGTTCACCCAGGTTGGCTAGTTGTTCATTTTGCTCTAGGTCCCACAACATCAAATGACGTTGTTGAGAATAGAGCAGAGCAAACCGTCCATCTCTGCTAAGTGCGAAGCTCGTCGCACCTTGAGGTTCTATCGGCCAACGCTGCACTTCACGCTCGGCGAAAAAGCAACCATTTAACGTGGTGATGACAATTAAATATAGGAATAAATGAAAAATTCTTTGCATCACATCTAATAATCCGGTTTGTGTCTTAAGACATATAGCTAGTATATTGGTATAACGATTGTCTTCACTAGTCTCATAGAAGATTTGTGCACAACAACCAATGGCAGAGCCATTATTGGGAGAATTTAATGAAATCAGTTTTAAAAGTGTCGCTACTTGCTGCAACAGTTATGCTAGCGGTAGGTTGTCAGAAAGAAGAAACTAAAACAGAAACCGCACCTCAAGCAGAACAAGTTCAAGCAGAAACCGGTAAAGCGGTTCACTTTAAAACCGACGACGACAAAGCGGCATACGCAATCGGTGTTTCATTTGCTAACTACCTAAGCACAAGCATCGACAAGCCAAGCGAAATCGGCATTAATCTTAACAAAGATTTGGTACTAAAAGGTATCGAAGACGTCTTCAAAGGCAATGCTGAATTGAATGAAGAAGAAACACGTGCAGCACTAGAATCTCTAGACAAGCGTGTTGCAGAAAAGATGCAAGCACAAGCGGCTGAGAAAGCAGCTGAAGCGAAAAAAGCTGGCGATGATTTCCGAGCTGAGTTTGAGAAGCAAGAAGGCGTAGTGAAGACAGATACAGGTCTTCTATACCAAGTAATGACACCAGCTGAAGGTGAGAAGCCAAAAGACACTGATACGGTTCAAGTACACTACAAAGGTACTCTGATCGACGGTACTCAGTTCGACAGCTCATACGATCGTGGTGAACCTGCAACGTTCCCACTTAACCGTGTAATCCCAGGTTGGACAGAGGGTGTTCAGCTAATGCCTGTGGGTTCTAAATTCAAATTCGTTATCCCGCCAGAGCTAGCATACGGTGACCAAGACACACCAAGCATTCCTGCTAACTCAACGCTAGTATTTGAAGTTGAGCTGCTAAAAGTTGAGAACGACAACGCAGAGCAATAACAATAAGCTGCGATAAGTTATTGAAAAAGGTCCGTTTAACGGGCCTTTTTTGTTCTAGGTCACTAGTTGGTGAGTTTGCTAGGTTGCTTTTCAAATTTTCTGATAAACTTACACCAATTTGTTGATTTTTCGCTCGAAGGCTTATGACAACTACAGAAACAATAAACGCGGAGATGTTGCTCGAAATGGAATCCGTTAACGTGATGCCGTTTACCGAGCACGACAAAATCATTTTAAGATCTTATGAGGCGGTCGTGGATGGTATCGCCAGCCTGATAGGTCCATTTTGTGAAATCGTTCTTCACTCTCTAGAAGACTTAAATACCTCTGCAATTAAAATCGCTAACGGTGAAAACACGGGGCGCCAAGTCGGCTCACCAATCACTGATTTAGCGCTTAAGATGCTAAAAGACATCGAAGGCTCGGAGCGCAACTTCTCACGTTCGTACTTTACCCGTGCAAAAGGTGGCGTGTTGATGAAGTCGATTACTGTCGCCATTCGTAATGGCGAAAATCGCGTGATTGGTTTGTTGTGTATCAACGTCAACTTGGATGCGCCTTTCTCGCAAGTTCTTCAGTCTTTCATGCCGACGCAAGAAGCGAAAGAAGCGGCTTCCTCGGTCAACTTTGCTAGTGACGTAGAAGAGCTGGTGGACCAAACTGTTGAACGCACCATCGAAGAGATTAATGCGGATAAATCCGTGTCTAACAACACCAAAAATCGCCAGATCGTGATGGAGTTGTACGACAAAGGTATCTTCGATATTAAAGATGCCATCAACCGTGTCGCGGATCGCCTTAATATTTCAAAACACACCGTTTACTTGTACATTCGTCAACGTAAAACCGAGGATGATGAAAGGTGAGTAAACTGACTTACACGTTAGTGGTGAATGGTCCCGTTTATGGCAGCCAGTCAGCGCGCAGTGCTTATCAGTTCGCCAAAGCGGTGATAGAGCAAGGCCATCAGCTAGTGAGCGTCTTCTTTTATCAAGATGGTGTGACTAATGGTACTGCTTTGAGTGTGCCAGCCAACGATGAATTTGATCTCAATAAGGCGTGGCAGTCTTTGGCTAAAGAGCATGGTGTTCGCCTAGAAACTTGTGTCGCGGCCGCTTTGCGTCGCGGGATTGTAAGTGAAGAAGAAGCGAATCAACATGGTTTGGTTCAGAACAATCTAGCCGATGGTTTTGAACAAGCAGGCTTAGGTAGCCTAGCTGAAGCGATGTTAACCCAAGACAGAGTGGTACAGTTTTGAGTCAGTTAACTTATCTATTTCGTAGTGCGCCACATGGCTGTGCAGCTGGTCGTGAAGGTGTGGATGCACTGTTAGCCGCGTCGGCTTACTGTGAAGATATCAGCGTCATTTTCATGGGTGACGGGGTATACCAGCTTCTACTCGGGCAAGACCCCAACAATATTTTGAGTAAAGATTACGCGCCGATGTTAAAGCTTTTCGATTTATACGACATCGAACAAGTCTTTGTGTGTTCAGAGTCGTTAACCCAGCGAGGTTTGGCGCAAGCGGATTTAGTCATTGAAGCCCAAGCGTTAAGCTCAGAACAGCTCAAAGATAAGTTACAACACGCTGGCAAGCTACTGTCTTTTTGAGGAAGTTATGTTACACATCATAAAAACAGTCTCTGCTCTAGAAGACGCCATGCCCTTATGCAGTGAACAGGATAACATCTTACTTATAGAAGATGCAGTGTACGCTGCTAACTCGCAACATAAAGCATTTTCCCATCTAAAAAACCGCAGCGTATTTGTGTTAGAGAGCGATGCGCAAGCTCGCGGTATTGCAAATCGTATCAGTCCATCGCTGACGATTGTGAATTACTCAGGCTTCGTTGAACTAACAGCAAAACAGGATAAATCCCTAACTTGGGATTGAACAAGATTTGCTGTCGACAAAGCTTTACGGATGAATTGTTCTAATTGAACAAAAAAGATCCGTATATTTCTTGACACACCTCTCACTGCTGCATAGAATTTTGCGTCCCTAACTGCATTGGCAGTTGGGGATAGATTTTTCACAAAGCTTACTTTCAAGTAAATCAGGAGCTAGTTAATGGCAACTATTAACCAGTTGGTACGTAAGCCACGTGCAAAGCAAGTTGTTAAAAGCAACGTGCCTGCACTAGAAGCGTGCCCACAAAAACGTGGTGTATGTACTCGTGTTTACACTACTACACCTAAAAAACCTAACTCAGCACTTCGTAAAGTTTGTCGTGTACGTCTGACAAACGGCTTCGAAGTTACATCGTACATCGGCGGTGAAGGTCACAACCTTCAAGAGCACTCAGTTGTTCTAATCCGTGGTGGTCGTGTTAAAGACCTTCCAGGTGTGCGTTACCACACTGTTCGCGGCGCACTAGACTGTGCTGGCGTAAATGACCGTAAACAAGGTCGTTCTAAGTACGGTGTGAAGCGTCCTAAGTCTTAATGGATTCCGTTAAGTAAGGCCAAACACTAAATTATTTTTAATTTTTTGAAAAAACTGAAAAGTTTTGGATAAAACCTGAAGAAGACAACGGAGATAAATCCATGCCACGTCGTCGCGTCATTGGTCAGCGTAAGATCCTTCCAGATCCAAAATTCAAATCTGAATTGCTGGCAAAATTCGTTAACATCCTAATGGTTGACGGTAAAAAATCTACTGCAGAGAAAATCGTTTACACTGCACTAGATGCTATGGCTGAAAAGTCTGGTAAAGACCACTTAGCTATTTTTGAAGAAGCTCTTGAAAACGTTCGCCCAGCGGTAGAGGTTAAATCTCGCCGTGTTGGTGGTTCAACTTACCAAGTACCTGTAGAAGTACGTCCGGTTCGCCGTAACGCACTTGCTATGCGTTGGTTGGTTGAAGCTGCGCGCAAGCGTGGTGAAAAATCTATGGCTCAACGCCTAGCTGCTGAAATGCTAGACGCGTCTGAGAACAAAGGTACTGCGGTTAAGAAACGTGAAGACGTTCACCGCATGGCTGACGCAAACAAAGCGTTCGCTCATTACCGTTGGTAATACCTTCTGTGCTGCGAGGTTCTCTCGCAGCACTTTTCTATACTCTAAGGTACACCTTAGTAAGAGGATACAATCGTGGCTCGTAAAACTCCTATTGAGCTATACCGTAATATCGGTATCTGTGCTCACGTAGATGCAGGAAAAACAACCACAACTGAGCGTATTCTGTTCTACACTGGCCTTTCTCACAAAATCGGCGAAGTTCACGATGGTGCAGCAACCATGGACTGGATGGAGCAGGAGCAGGAGCGTGGTATCACTATCACATCCGCTGCGACTACTACATTCTGGCGTGGTATGGAAGCACAGTTCCCTGAGCATCGCGTAAACATCATTGATACCCCTGGACACGTTGACTTTACTATCGAAGTAGAGCGTTCTCTTCGTGTACTTGATGGTGCTGTGGTTGTGTTCTGTGGCTCATCTGGTGTTGAACCTCAGTCTGAAACTGTATGGCGTCAAGCAGACAAATACCACGTTCCACGTTTGGTATTTGTAAACAAGATGGACCGTGCGGGCGCAGACTTCCTACGCGTTGTGAACCAAATTAAGAATCGTCTTGGTGCGACTCCTGTTCCAATCCAGCTGAACGTTGGTGCGGAAGATGAGTTCAGAGGTGTCATCGACCTTATCAAGATGAAAATGATCAACTGGAATGATGCCGATCAAGGCACTTCGTTTACTTACGAAGACATCCCAGCTGACATGATTGAACTTGCTGAAGAGTGGCGCAACCACATGGTTGAATCCGCTGCTGAAGCTAGCGAAGAGCTGATGGACAAGTACCTTGAAGAAGGTGAATTGACTGAAGCTGAGCTCAAACAAGCTCTACGTACTCGCACACTAAATAACGAAATCGTACTGGCTACTTGTGGTAGTGCGTTTAAGAACAAAGGTGTTCAAGCGGTACTGGATGCAGTAGTTGAGTTCTTGCCATCGCCTGTTGACGTACCTGCAATTAAAGGTGTCGACGAAAGAGAAAATGAAGTTGAGCGTCATGCTGACGACAACGAACCTTTCTCAGCGCTAGCGTTTAAGATTGCGACTGACCCATTCGTGGGCACGCTAACTTTCATGCGTGTTTACTCCGGTGTTGTAAACTCGGGTGACGCTGTTTACAACTCAGTAAAAGAGAAGAAAGAGCGTTTCGGTCGTATCGTTCAGATGCATGCGAATAAGCGTGAAGAAGTGAAAGAAGTTCGCGCTGGTGATATTGCAGCTGCTATCGGTCTGAAAGACGTAACAACAGGTGACACACTGTGTGATCAGAACCACAAAGTGATTCTAGAGCGCATGGAGTTCCCTGAACCAGTTATTCAGATTGCTGTAGAGCCTCGTTCTAAGGCAGACCAAGAGAAAATGGCTATCGCGCTAGGTAAACTAGCAGCGGAAGATCCATCATTCCGCGTGGAAACGGACGACGAATCAGGTCAGACTCTGATCTCAGGTATGGGTGAACTTCACCTAGACATTATCGTTGATCGTATGAAGCGTGAATTCAGCGTTGATTGTAACGTTGGTAAACCTCAGGTTGCTTACCGTGAAACCATTCGTGGTAAAGCGGAAGTTGAAGGTAAGTTTGTTCGTCAATCAGGTGGTCGTGGTCAATACGGTCATGTTTGGGTCAAACTTGAGCCTTCTGAGCCTGGTGAAGGTTTCGTATTCGTAGACGAAATCGTGGGCGGTGTGATTCCTAAGGAATACATCAGTTCGGTATCGAAAGGTATCGAAGAGCAAATGAATAGTGGTGTTCTAGCGGGTTACCCTGTACTAGATATTAAAGCTACACTATTTGATGGTTCTTACCACGATGTAGACTCAAGCGAGATGGCGTTTAAGATCGCTGGCTCGATGGCATTCAAGAAAGGTGCACTAGAAGCACAACCTGTGATTCTAGAACCTATGATGAATGTCGAAGTAACCACTCCGGAAGACTGGATGGGTGACGTTGTTGGTGACCTAAACCGTCGTCGCGGTATCATTGAAGGCATGGACGAAGGTGTGGCTGGTCTTAAGATCATCCGTGCTCAAGTACCACTATCCGAAATGTTCGGTTACGCAACTGATCTACGTTCTGCAACTCAAGGCCGTGCGTCTTACTCTATGGAGTTTCACGAGTACGCTGAAGTGCCGAAAAACTTCGCAGATAAAATTATTGCAGAGCGTGGTTACTAATTGACGATTGAACTGCAAAAAGTTTACGACTTTTTGCGAGATCAGGGCGTCCAAATATTGCGCTAACGGGCGTTGGCGCATAAAATAACAATTTCTGGCGCGTCGTCGATCAATAATGATCACGACGAATCATAACTAGGAAGGAACACGATCGTGTCTAAAGAAAAATTTGAA
>NZ_JAHGAM010000036.1:0-1831 GCF_030248595.1 Vibrio sp. D417a
CTTTGTGAAGCGTGGAATGTACTGAGAAACGAATGATTCGCTAAGAATAAAGATAAAGGAAGGCAGCTAACTATAGCTGCCTTTTGATTGAACTGTCGTTATGTAATGTTCAGTATTCATTGAGCCGAACAAAATCTTAAATTGAAGAGTTTGATCATGGCTCAGATTGAACGCTGGCGGCAGGCCTAACACATGCAAGTCGAGCGGAAACGAGTTATCTGAACCTTCGGGGGACGATAACGGCGTCGAGCGGCGGACGGGTGAGTAATGCCTAGGAAATTGCCCTGATGTGGGGGATAACCATTGGAAACGATGGCTAATACCGCATGATGCCTACGGGCCAAAGAGGGGGACCTTCGGGCCTCTCGCGTCAGGATATGCCTAGGTGGGATTAGCTAGTTGGTGAGGTAAGGGCTCACCAAGGCGACGATCCCTAGCTGGTCTGAGAGGATGATCAGCCACACTGGAACTGAGACACGGTCCAGACTCCTACGGGAGGCAGCAGTGGGGAATATTGCACAATGGGCGCAAGCCTGATGCAGCCATGCCGCGTGTGTGAAGAAGGCCTTCGGGTTGTAAAGCACTTTCAGTCGTGAGGAAGGTAGTGTAGTTAATAGCTGCATTATTTGACGTTAGCGACAGAAGAAGCACCGGCTAACTCCGTGCCAGCAGCCGCGGTAATACGGAGGGTGCGAGCGTTAATCGGAATTACTGGGCGTAAAGCGCATGCAGGTGGTTTGTTAAGTCAGATGTGAAAGCCCGGGGCTCAACCTCGGAATAGCATTTGAAACTGGCAGACTAGAGTACTGTAGAGGGGGGTAGAATTTCAGGTGTAGCGGTGAAATGCGTAGAGATCTGAAGGAATACCGGTGGCGAAGGCGGCCCCCTGGACAGATACTGACACTCAGATGCGAAAGCGTGGGGAGCAAACAGGATTAGATACCCTGGTAGTCCACGCCGTAAACGATGTCTACTTGGAGGTTGTGGCCTTGAGCCGTGGCTTTCGGAGCTAACGCGTTAAGTAGACCGCCTGGGGAGTACGGTCGCAAGATTAAAACTCAAATGAATTGACGGGGGCCCGCACAAGCGGTGGAGCATGTGGTTTAATTCGATGCAACGCGAAGAACCTTACCTACTCTTGACATCCAGAGAACTTTCCAGAGATGGATTGGTGCCTTCGGGAACTCTGAGACAGGTGCTGCATGGCTGTCGTCAGCTCGTGTTGTGAAATGTTGGGTTAAGTCCCGCAACGAGCGCAACCCTTATCCTTGTTTGCCAGCGAGTAATGTCGGGAACTCCAGGGAGACTGCCGGTGATAAACCGGAGGAAGGTGGGGACGACGTCAAGTCATCATGGCCCTTACGAGTAGGGCTACACACGTGCTACAATGGCGCATACAGAGGGCGGCCAACTTGCGAAAGTGAGCGAATCCCAAAAAGTGCGTCGTAGTCCGGATTGGAGTCTGCAACTCGACTCCATGAAGTCGGAATCGCTAGTAATCGTGGATCAGAATGCCACGGTGAATACGTTCCCGGGCCTTGTACACACCGCCCGTCACACCATGGGAGTGGGCTGCAAAAGAAGTAGGTAGTTTAACCTTCGGGGGGACGCTTACCACTTTGTGGTTCATGACTGGGGTGAAGTCGTAACAAGGTAGCGCTAGGGGAACCTGGCGCTGGATCACCTCCTTAAACGATGATTATTGCGATGAGTGTTCACACAGATTGATACGGTTTATAAAGTAAAGAGACGATACTGGGTCTGTAGCTCAGGTGGTTAGAGCGTTCGCCTGATAAGCGAGAGGTCGGTGGTTCGAGTCCACTCAGACCCA
>NZ_JAHGAM010000037.1:0-9178 GCF_030248595.1 Vibrio sp. D417a
AATTTGATTCAAAATCCGTTGCCTTCGGGCGTGGCGGTTCAAGTCCGCCCACCGGTACCATATTAGAAAGGTCGCTTTTATAGCGGCCTTTCGTCGTTTTAGGTGTTCGTAAATATCAAAAGAAAGTTAGCGTTGCCTTCGCGGTGGCGTCAGGAGTGCCTGCCAGTCAAGTCACTCGCAGGTACCATATTTTAAGACAGAGCCTCGATGGAAGTCGGGGCTTTGTTGTATCTGGATCTTCAAAACAAAAAAAGCGCGAGGGGTATGCCTCGCGCAAACTACTACATGGTGATAGTAAGAACAGCCTATAGAGCTGTGAACAAGGTATTTTGAGTGTTCGGAGTCCAGTCTGCTTGGGACACGTGCGGTACATCAACTAGATAACGCAAACCTTGATAAGTCACCACATCGCCTTGTTTATAGGAAACATTCTGAGTCCAGTTAGTGGCTGGGTCCGCATTTGTCCAGAGGCTAGAGGTTGGAGACGGTGCCCAATCTTGTTGTGCAGTATGGTTTGTTACAGCCTGGTATACAGTACCTAGGTGTAAGACGTAATCGCCAGCGTCGTAGTTATGACCAACTTGCCAGTTCGGCGTGTAGTTATCCATTGTGTCGAAGTCATAACCCGCTTGTTTTGCTAACTGTATAAACTTAGCGAGCTTAGGCAGGTTTTGCGTTGCCCCCATGCCACGCTTACCATCTTCAAATAGGAACTCGTGAGTTAATACGATAACTTTATCGGCGTGTAAAGGTGTACCACATGGGAACTCTTGAGCTTTGGAGTTGATCGGGTTAATCGTTGTTGGTGCACAAGTGTTTAACGCGGAATCCACATATCCAAGAAATGCTTCTGCTTCTGTAAGGCTGTTTGCTGGCATTTCAATGCCCCAATTTTCGGGTGCCCAGTCCACATCCCAACCGTGAGTTTGATAGCCGTTATTCGCTAGGATATTTTGAACCTCGATAGCTGCTTTTACACTGTTGGATGGGTTGGATGTATCGCATACATATCCTGGTTCCCAAGGTTTCAGGTCATCAGACGTGGCACATAACCCATCTGCTTTGAAGTCTTTCGTCACGCGCCAACCGTTGGTGTAGGGCAGTCTAGCAAACTCTGTTGCCTTGTAGTTCGGGTAGCTTGTAATGTTCGGCAAATACTTTGCTAACACAGATAAGTTTTCCGTAAACATTGAGGCATCGTAAACAGGGTCTTGATACGAGTTAAGCTGGTGGTCCCCGGTCGCATTACACTCCGCAGCACTGTTCGGTCCAAACTCATCCACGCAGTTGTGCACCATGTGATCGTAACTGTGGTTCGCAACAATATGACCAGTGTCTAATGCGAGCTTTAAGGCTTCTAGGGAACGGTCTTCATTCTCATCACCAATTCCATCTAAATGCCAAGCATTAAAGTAAAACGTCGCTTTGATATCTTCCTGGTTAAGTACTTGAATAACGTCAATAGATGCATTGATTGGTCCATCATCAAACGTTAGATAAATGGTGCCTTTAGAGTCGGTTTGAGCAAATGAGTGTTGTGATAGTGCGGCACTTACAAGCGCTGCAATAGCCAATTTATTAAATTTCATTCTCTATTCCTTTTAAGAAATTAATAACGACGTTGTCAGTAGTAAAATATTGATAATTTGAAACTTAATGTGATGTCTTAAATTATTTTATGACTTTTATCCTAGACCTAAATAATTACAAAAAAATAGGTAGTATTTTCTAAATTGGGATTGTGTTCACGAATAATGCAACCGGTTGCGCTTTTTTGTCTTGGTTATTTTTGCTACAGTTTTTACAGGTTGAAATTTACACAACGGGAGTAAGGCTATGAAAAAGATCCTTTTATGCTGTAGCGCAGGGATGTCCACCAGTATGCTTGTTAAGAAAATGGAGCAAGCTGCTGAAAATAAAGGAATTGAGTGCAAAATTGATGCAATGTCAGTGAATGCGTTTGAAGATGTAATTAAAGAGTACGATGTTTGTCTTCTCGGGCCTCAAGTACGTTTTCAGCTAGAAGAGCTAAGAAAAACGGCGCAAGAGCATGGTAAAAACATTGATGCTATTTCTCCTCAGCATTATGGAATGATGAAGGGAGAAGAAGTACTAGAGCAAGCATTAGAATTAATTAACTAAACTATAGTTTTAAATTAAAAAGATAACTGTACATCAAATATAAATATTTGATGCGGGATTCTTTTGCCTAAAATAAGGATGGATTCTATGAAGCTTTATGACGCAATTATAGGCGCAGTCGAAAAGCATATAGCCCCTATAGCAGCTAAAGTGGGGAATCAGCCCCATGTTCGCGCAATGAGAGACGGTTTTATTGTCGCAATGCCGTTTATTATTGTCGGTAGTTTCATTTTGATTTTTGCATTCCCCCCATTTGCCGAAGATACAACCTTTACTTTTGGTCGAATTTGGCTCGATTTCGCCACTACACATTTTGATACCATAATGATGCCCTACAACATGTCGATGGGGATCATGACCATTTTTGTTTCGCTGGGCGTTGCTTATAGTTTAGCGAAGGCTTACAAGATGGATGGGATCACGAGTGCTGTATTGTCACTAATGTCTTTTTTACTCATTGCGGCCCCAGCTAAAGATGGCGCGTTGTCTATGTCTCACATGGGCGGAACCGGGATCTTCACCGCAGTGATGTGTGCATTTTTCTCGGTGGAGCTCTACCGTTTTATGAAAAAGCACAATATTACGATTCGCATGCCAGAGCAGGTGCCACCGGCGATTGCGCGATCATTTGAAGTATTGCTACCAGTCTTAGCGATATTCATTACCTTATATCCACTTAGCCTTTTCGTACAAACCCAGTACGACATGCTGATTCCAGATGCTGTTATGGCTATCTTTAAACCGCTAATTAGTGCGTCTAACTCATTGCCTGCCATTATTGGCGCTTTATTGCTTTGCCAGCTGCTTTGGTTTGCGGGTATTCATGGTGCTGCAATTGTTGTTGGACTGCTTTCTCCAATCTTTTTGACCAACATTGGTGCCAACATTGAAGCCTTTGTTGCAGGTGAACCGATTCCAAATGTATTTACTCAACCGTTCTGGGATTTTTACATCTTTATTGGCGGCTCTGGTGCAACACTTGCTCTTGTTATGCTGATGTCGTTTAGCCGTTCTGTTCACCTTAAGAGCATTGGTCGAATGAGTGCGGTGCCTGGCTTTTTCCAAATCAACGAACCAGTGATCTTCGGTAGCCCAGTTGTGATGAACCCGACCTTGTTTATCCCGTTCGTCTTCGCTCCAGTCATCAACGCTACGATTGCGTATTTTGCTGTGCATGTCGGCTTTGTGGGTATGGGTGTCGCTACAACACCTTGGACAACACCGGCACTGATAGGTGCTTCGTGGGGTAGCGGTTGGACCTTTGCGCCAGTATTGCTCGTCATTGGTTTATTAATTCTTGATCTAATCATCTACTTCCCATTCTTCAAAATGTTTGAGAAGCAAATGTTGGAGCAAGAACTACCAACGACGAAGGAAACTAAAGGTGACACGCAGCCGTCAGGCGAAGGCGTTACTGCTTAACTGTGCTTAATGGGCCGCAATTACCGCGGCCCGATTTTCGGAGAGAAAATGATGGAACAAGAATTGGTTGTAATGGAGATCATTTGCAATGCTGGTGAAGCCAGAAGTTTAAGCTACGAGGCATTGCGTTTATCTCGAGAACAAGATTTTGAAGCGGCTGATGAGAAGCTCTCTCAAGCAAGAGAGTGCATTAATAAAGCCCACTTAATACAGACTCAGCTTATTGAAGAAGATCAGGGAGAAGGGAAAGTCCCGATGACGTTAGTGATGGTGCATGCTCAAGATCACCTAATGACTACGATTTTGGCTCAAGAGATGGCTGTAGAAATCGTCGCACTGAACAAAAAAATCTCGAACAAATAAAGGGGGATGAAAATGTCTAGAGAGGCGATCAAGCTTGCCATTATTGGCGGTGGTAGTAGCTATACCCCGGAATTGGTTGAAGGGGTTATTAAGCGCTTAGAATATTTACCCGTTAAGAAAATCCATTTTGTGGACATTGAGTCAGGAGCTGAGAAGCTTGAGATCATCAAAGGATTGGCTCAGCGAATGGTCGATAAAGCCGGAGCAAAAATTGAGATAAAAGCCGGTTTCGATCGCCGTGCTGCGATAAAAGATGCGGATTTTGTGATGACGCAGTTTCGTGTTGGTGGCCTTGCTGCACGCGCTAACGATGAGCGAATCCCAATCAAGTACGACGTCATCGGCCAAGAAACAACGGGCCCTGGTGGTTTTGCTAAAGCACTGCGAACCATTCCGGTCATTCTTGATATCTGTAAAGACATTGAAGAGTTGGCTCCAAACGCATGGATGCTCAATTTCACCAACCCAGCGGGTTTAGTTTCCGAAGCGGTCAGTAAGTACACCAAAGTAAAGAGTATTGGTTTATGCAATGTGCCCGTTTCAATGGAAATGATGATTGCAGAAATGATGGAGTGCGAGCCAAAAGAGCTGCAACTTGAGTTTGCTGGGTTAAACCATCTCGTGTGGGTACACAAAGCATGGCTCAATGGGGAAGATATTACTCAAACGGTATTAGAGAAAGTCGGTGATGGTGCCAACTTCAGTATGAAGAATATCTGGGAAGAGCCGTGGGATCCGGCATTTCTAAAAGCACTGGGGGCGATACCATGTCCTTATCATCGTTACTTCTACCAAACTGATGCCATGCTTGCTGAAGAGAAACAAAGTGCCGATGAAAAAGGCACTCGTGCTGAGCAGGTAATGGAAACAGAAAATGCGCTATTTAAGCTCTATCAAGATCCTACCCTCGATCATAAGCCGAAAGAGTTAGAGGAGCGGGGTGGTGCTTATTATTCTGATGCATCACTGAACCTAGTTGATTCAATTTATAACAATCGTAATAGTATTCATGTTGTTAACGTTTTAAATAATGGAGCGATCAACGGCCTACCTGACGATGCTGTGATTGAATGTAGTGCCGTGATTGGTAGCTGGGGGGCGAAACCTCTTGCGGTTGGCGAGTTGTCAAACAATATCAAAGGATTACTCCATCAAGTTAAAGCGTATGAGCAGCTAACAATAGAAGCTGCTGTCGAAGGTAATTATGACAAGGCGCTTATGGCATTAACCAATAACCCATTGGTGCCTGACATTGGCCGCGCCAAGTCAATCCTGGATGATATCCTAGCGGTGAACGCTCCGTATTTACCTCAATTTAAACTAACGACGTTGTAGTACTAAGGAAGGACGCCAATGAAAGTCATTTTTAATGCTGATGATTTTGGTTTAACGAGAGGTGTAAATAACGGCATCGTTAAAGCTCATCAGCAAGGTGTGGTTCATTCAACCACCATGATGGTGGGTATGGATGCTGAGCAACATGCCTTAGAACTAGCTCGCCATAATCCAGACTTGAAAATTGGCGTTCATCTTAGGTTTACAGCAGGTGTGCCTATAACGAAGCATCCTAACTTGACCAACGGCCGAGCGCACTTTATCAACTATGACGAACTTTGGAGTAAGCAGGACTTCGAAACTCAGGTCGTTTATGATGAAGCAAAAGCTCAGGTGGAACATTTTTTATCGCTTGGGTTAGAGCTAAGCCACTTAGATAGCCATCATCACGCGCATACTCACCCTCAAATTTTGCCCGTTATTAAAGAAGTAGCGAATGAATACCGAGTGCCACTGCGGGGCACTGGCTTGTGTCAAGAATCGATGACAATCAGGTATATCTTTACTGATGAGTTTTATGATCAAAAAGTGAGTTTGGATGGCTTAATGGCACATCTATTGAGCTTAAAAGCTGACTATGACTTGGTTGAGGTGATGTGCCACCCGGCAGAGGCCGATCAGGCGCTTATCTTAAAGAGTGGTTATGCGCTTCAGCGAGAGCTAGAGTTACAAGTTCTTACCTCTCCCATTTTAAAAGAACAGTTAGCTCATCATGGTATAACTGTCACGGATTACTCTGAGCTTGTTTCTACCAATCAAATGGTCAGTGTATGATTAAAGGCTGCCAGCTTCGCCCCCTATAGCACCTTACGAATTGCTGGCAGCCGTTCTATACAAACGAATATTTAATAACAATTGCAGTTGGACCCAATAGCATTATGGCAAGGATTAAAGATGTAGCCGAACTCGCCGGTGTAAATCGCTCTACCGTTTCTCGAATTATTAATGGAGAGGGGAAATTTCGTGAGGAAACTCGAAAAAAAGTAGAGCAGGCTATGGCGCAATTGAATTATCGTCCCAGTGCAATTGCTCGTTCACTCGCAACCTCATCCAGTAATATGGTTGGGTTATTGGTGACTTACTATACGGGGGGCTTCTTTGGCGAGATGATGGAGCAGGTTCAGACCGAGCTGGATATTCATAAGAAGTTTTTGATTACAGCTCAAGGCCATCATTCTGCACAAGGTGAAAAAGAGGCAATTCAGCGTTTTAATGATTTACGTTGTGACGGCTATGTACTTCATAGTCGTTATTTGTCAGATGATGACTTATGTGAATTAGCTAAACAGCCAACACCTTTCGTTCTCCTGGATCGCTACGTGGAAGGAATAGAAGAGCGTTGTGTTACCTTTAACCATCATCATGCAAGTCGTATTGCCGTTGAGCACCTTTTAGCTGGTGGTCATCGAAAGATTGCTTGTATTGCCGGTCCATCCCAACGTCATAACAGTGTATTGAGAAAGCTTGGGTATATTGATGCAATGAAGGATGCTGGTATAGATATTGATGAAAGCTGGTGTGAAGAAGGGAATTATGGCCGGCAAAGTGGTTATGATGCAATGGCTGCAATTTTACAACGACACCCTGATGTGACGGCTGTCTTTTCGTGCAGTGAAGAAATGACGGTTGGCGCAATGCAGTACTTACACGAGCACAGTATTTCTGTACCAGAGCAAATCTCATTAACTAGCTTTGACAGTGTTGATCTTTGTGAAAGTCTTTACCCTACAGTATCAGCAGTGCACTTTCCTATCAGTGACATGGCCCGTGTAGCGGTACAAACGTTAATGGGGCTAGTCAAAGATCAAGAAGTAATAGACAAGCCAGTGTTCGAGGCCAAGCTTAAAATACGCAAAGCAGATCGCTCCTTAAAGTAGCTTACTTCTATCTAATTAAGTGAGTCGCTTAGAAATAACGGTTTGATGTTTTGATAGTTACTGATGAATTTATTCACAAAATTTACTAGTATTCTAACTCTCTTAAGAAATATAAATCAGTAGTGAATAAGTGGCAGCCATTAAACTAACGGTCGATCGTATTCAACCCGGATTACATATCCGTCTTCCGCTAAAGTGGAACGATCACCCCTTTCTACTCAATAGCTTTAAGATTAAAGACCAAGAGCAAGTCGAGATGATCCGCCACCTCGGCGTAAAGTTCGTTTACTTTAATCCGGAGCAAAGCGATGCCGTTCCACTCCCTGTTGATCAAAGACAAGCTGACAGAGTAACAAATGAAGCGTCGTTAGATCATGAAACTCAAAAAATGTGGCAAGAAAAACAAAACCGCATAGAAAAGTTAAGTGCATACCGTCGACGCGTGATTCAGTGTGAAAAAGAGTTTGAGCGCTCTCTGGCTCGTATGCGTTCAGTCATGACTAAAATCCGTAACCGTCCGACAGCAGCAGTTGATGAAGCAAAGCTTCTTATTGAAGATATCGTCGAGAAGTTAATGTGCGATGATAATGTTACGTTACATCTGATGAACGGAAAAAATGAGTTTGAAGATATTTATTTCCATTCATTGAACGTGGCTGTTATCTCTATGATGATTGGCCGTGCTAAAGGGTACTCAGCAGCACAGTTGAAAGAGCTTTCCTTCTCCGCACTATTCCATGATATCGGGAAAATAAAAATCCCGACTGCAATATTAAGAAAGCAACTACCTCTAACAGAGCCAGAAACCAACTACTTAAAGTTACACACTAAATATGGCGTCGATCTTGCGAGTCAAATCGAGGCTTTTCCCGAAGTCGCGAGAATTGTGATCGCGCAGCACCATGAGCTAAGAGATGGATCTGGTTATCCTAAAGGCCTGAAAGGAGATGAGATCAACGAGTTTGCTCAAATTATTGCTGTAGCCAATGCGTTTGATAACTTGTGTCATACACCGATAGTCTCAGATCAAAAGATTCCTTATACCGCACTCTCTCATTTATATAAGAACTGTAAACACCTATATAAAGAAGAGCACCTGAACATCCTAATTAAGTTTATGGGCGTGTTCCCTCCGGGTACCGTAGTTCAGCTTTCTAATAATATGGTCGGTCTGGTTATCTCAGTGAATGCATCGCATCTATTATTCCCGAATGTCTTGGTTTACGATCCATCAGTACCAAGGACGCAAGCGCCAATCATTGATCTTGCATCAAAAGATATAAAGATAGTTAACGCGATTCATCCGTCAAAATTACCGGATAAAGTAGAAGAGTATCTAAATCCGCGTTCGCGTATTTCTTATTTCTTTGATAGTGATGAGTAGTTATCCACAGCTTTTTGTGGGTAAATTGTATAAATCCTGAGTGTTATTTCTGGGTAATTTTAGGGTTGGATGGAAAGTATCCATTTGGCGTGTTTTTTTAGAAAAAATGCACTTTTAGTATTGCCAAAGAAAATCTTCTCCCTATAATGCGCATCCATCGACACGGCAGACGCCACAAGGCTTTAGCAGGGTCGAAGAGGTAAAAAGCTTCTACAAAAAATTAGTTTAAAAAAGTGTTTGACACTAACAACTAAATCGCTAGAATGCACCTCCGCTTTGAGAGAAAAACTTCTCGCAAAGCAAGCTCTTTAACAATATAGACCTATCAATCTGTGTGGGCACTCGTTGATGATAATCCAATTAGATACCTCGGTATCAAATTAGGTTTCAATGAAACGAAGTGACCATTCGAATTGGGAAGCAGCCTTGAGCTGTTTTGTTTTACTTTTTCAAAAGTAAAAACCAATAAGAGCACAGTCAATTCAAACATTACTTTATGTAATGTTCAGTATTCATTAAGCCGAACAAAATCTTAAATTGAAGAGTTTGATCATGGCTCAGATTGAACGCTGGCGGCAGGCCTAACACATGCAAGTCGAGCGGAAACGAGTTATCTGAACCTTCGGGGAACGATAACGGCGTCGAGCGGCGGACG
>NZ_JAHGAM010000038.1:0-25893 GCF_030248595.1 Vibrio sp. D417a
ATACACCACTCAGATAGAGGCTCACAATACTGTTCGAAGGAATATCAAGATATCCATAAGAAACATAGAGTGACTTGCTCAATGACTGACGGGTATGACTGTTATCAGAATGCTTTAGCTGAGCGTGTAAATGGGATACTCAAAATGGAGCTCTTGCTGAAGAAACCGAAAGATCTGAAAGAAGCAAGGACGATGGTAGCAGAGTCCGTAGATATCTATAATCAAATGAGGCCTCATACGGCTTTAAAATACAAAACGCCCGATGAAGTACATCGAGCGTTTTAGTTAAAAAGTGTCAACCCATATCAGGACGGGTCAGAACTTCACTTAGCTTTTCTTACTTATTTGGGTTCTCTTTTAGTTTCTCCATCACTTGATCGAGCGAGAAGCTTGCTGCTTTTTGCCTTGGTGGGAACTCTTTAAACGTTTCAAGGAATCTGCCTACGTAAGCTTGCGCAGGAACAAGCATGTAAGCACGGTCTAGCATCCAATCGTAGTAAGTGTTAGAAGTGATATCAGCCACTTCGTAAGGATCCATACGCAAGTTGAAGATCTTAGGAACACGAAGTGTGGTGAATGGTTCAGCCCAAATACGCAACGTACCTTTTGCTCGTTGCTCCATAAAGACCAGCTTCCATTTGTTATAGCGAAGTGCAGTTAAGTCTCCATCATCTGAGAAGTAAAAAATTTCTTCTCGTGGGGCCTTATCCTCTTTACCAGTCAAATATGGTAGGAAGTTATAGCCGTCTAGGTGAACTTTGAATTTCTTACCATTCGCACTATAACCTTTGAGCAATTTCTCTTTGATATTGTCATCACCCGCGGCAGCAACGAACGTTGGCATCCAGTCCATGTGATGCATGATATCATTCGAAACAGAGCCAGCTTTAATTTTACCCGGCCAACGTACCATCGCAGGAACTCGGTACGCACCTTCCCAGTTGGTATTTTTCTCTCCACGGAATGGCGTTGTACCTGCATCTGGCCACGAGTTCATGTGTGGGCCATTATCGGTGGAGTAAAAGACGATTGTGTTGTCTTTAATACCCAAATCATCCACTTTTTTCAGTAGCTGACCTACATGGTTATCATGCTCGACCATACCATCTGCATACTCGCTGATACCTGTTTTTCCAGAGTTCTCTTCTTTCACATGAGTACGGAAGTGCATACGAGTTGCGTTCCACCAGACAAAGAAAGGTTTTTCAGCCTTGACTGCACGATCCATAAAGTCGAGTGCCGCATCTAACGTCTCTTCATCCACGGTTTCCATGCGCTTGCGAGTTAGAGGTCCTGTATCCTCAATTTTGCCATCAGCGTACGAACGGATAACGCCGCGCGGACCGAACTTTTTACGAAACTCAGGATCTTTAGGATAATCGACGTTTTCTGGCTCCTCCTCGGCGTTCAAGTGATAAAGGTTGCCAAAAAATTCATCGAAGCCGTGATTAGTAGGAAGGTGCTCATCTTTATCACCTAAGTGGTTTTTACCAAATTGCCCTGTCATATAGCCCATCGGCTTCAGCATTTCGGCAATGGTTGCGTCCTCTTCCTTCAAGCCAAGATCAGCACCTGGAAGCCCCACTTTACTCAAACCTGTTCTAAGAACGGTTTGGCCCGTAATGAAAGTAGAACGGCCCGCTGTACAAGATTGCTCACCGTAATAGTCAGTGAACATCATGCCTTCTTTGGCGATACTGTCTATATTTGGTGTTTTGTACCCCATCAAGCCAAACGTGTAAGCACTGAGATTGGACTGGCCAATATCATCACCCCAAATGACGAGAATATTTGGTTTCTCTGCTGCGATACTGCTACTTGTCGCACCGATTAAAGCGGCGGCAAGAATCGCTAATCGGCGTTTAACGCCATATTTCGCTGTCATATAAACCTCTGTGTGTATTAGAAAAGTGCTTCCTGCAACAGAATGTATAGTTCACAAATAGCGGATAAGCGAATTTACTAAATGAGAATTCTTTCTATCTTTGCCTAACATTACACCGTTATTTGTAGCTAATACGCACTCCAATAGCACTTTAGTTCAGAGCGACATCGCACCATTCATCACTACTGTTAATCTCAAGTATTAAGATTGTCTACGCATATCACAGTGCTCATAAAGTACCTGATTGCTTTTATATAAATATTAATGATAATACGTTTTACTACTATTAATAATTAAGGTACCCGTGTGCTTGACTCCAAGGTTTCAAATGGAAAAACTTCCCAATGCCAACACAACAGCGTTCACCATAATGATGAGGAGCTATTACTAGATAAGCACACTCACTCTGTGGTACTCAATTACTTGCCAAACAAGAAATCTGTTCAGTTAACAAGCATTCAATTTAAGCTGCTGCAAACTCTCACTCACCATCAAGATCAAGTACTTAGTAAGCCTTTTCTTTACGAAACAGTACTAAAACGTGAATTTACTGAACATGATCGAGCACTCGATATGCACATGAGCAGAATGAGAAAGCGTCTAGTTCACGAAGGCGTTCCGACAGACAGAATTCAGACAGTCCACCGCCAGGGTTACATTTTCAAGCGCTCAGACAATCAACAGAAAAATTAACGCTAATTGACCCAACTTTTGGTAATTGACCGCTTATTTTGCTTTAATTAATGCAAATTCTAATCACGTAAAATAACTCAATGAATTTGCGCTTAATTTTTACACTTTGCATTGCTACTTTGTTTGCCGGCTGTGCAACCTATGCTGGTCTTAACTATGATCAACTGTTTGGTCCACAGCTCGTGCGTGAACGCACTGTTGACGTGGAAACCCCTCAAGCAAACTTCTTCCAAAGCGAAGTTAAACCCATTATGGATAACCGCTGTGTCGTCTGCCACGCGTGCTACGATGCACCATGTCAACTTAAGCTCTCTTCTGTTGAGGGCATTGACCGTGGTGCGAGTAAAGCACTGGTATATGAAGGAACAAGACTCACAGCCGCAGCACCAACACGCTTATTCGAAGATGCAGAAACAACCCAAGAGTGGCGCGATGCGGGTTTTCATCCGGTTCTCAACGAACGTGATCAAAGCATGGCAGCCAACATTGATGCAGGCCTTATCGCACGTTTGCTACAACAAAAAGAGCGCCACCCATTGCCTGACCAAGTCCAGTTAGAAGGCTTTGACTTTTCGATAGACCGAGAGCAAACCTGTCCGACGATTGAAGAATACGAGCAATACGAAAAGGATAACCCGACCTGGGGAATGCCTTTTGGTATGCCAAACCTATCAAACAGTGAATACCACACACTCATGACTTGGTTGGAAAACGGCGCAATAATGAACGTTCACCAACCTGTTAGTGAGAAAGAGCAAGCGCAAATAGATAAGTACGAAGCATTACTTAACCACTCTGATTTGAAAAATCAGCTGATGGCTAGGTATATATATGAGCATTTGTTTTTATCTCATCTCTACTTTTCGGAACTCGATGAAGATCCCCGATTCTTCACGCTCGTCCGCTCTGCTACACCACCAGGACAGCCCGTCAAACGTATTTCAACGCGTCGCCCGTACGATGATCCAGGGGTTGAACGTGTGTTTTATCGAATTATTCCAGAGCAAGGGACCATAGTAGATAAAACTCACATGCCATTCGCGTTAAACAAGCAACGTATAGAGAACTGGAAAACTTGGTTTATTGATGCTGATTATATGGTTAGTCAGCTACCGAGTTATGAACCAGAAGTTGCTGCAAACCCGATGACATCATTCATCGACCTTCCAGTGAAGTCGCGCTTTAAGTTCATGCTAGATAATGCACAAAATACAATAATGGCATACATCAAAGGCCCAGTTTGTCGTGGCCAACTGGCATTGAATGTTATCAATGATCGCTTTTGGGTGTTTTTCCTTGATCCAGATAAAGCAGACATCCCAGAAGTAAATGAGTTTTACCGATCTCAGGCTGATAACCTAAAACTACCGGCAGAACAAGAAAGTAACACGCTACCTGTTACCAACTGGGTCAAGTACGCACGCCAGCAAGCTCGCTACCTAGAGGCTAAATCTGAGTTCACTAATAACTGGTTTAAAGAAGGTGAAAACCTATCCACCGATGTAATTTGGGACGGTAATGGCACCAACCATAATGCGGCATTAACGATATTCCGCCATTTTGATAGTGCTTCTGTTGTTCAAGGGTTAGTTGGTGAGCAGCCTAAAACAGTGTGGATTCTTGACTACGCGTTACTAGAGCGTATCCACTATTTGCTTGTTGCTGGGTTTGACGTCTACGGTAACTTCGGCCATCAGCTCATGACACGAATGTTTATGGACTTCTTGCGTCTAGAAGGCGAAAGTAACTTTATCTCGTTGTTACCCGCCGATATGCGCCATGAACTGCAATCTAGCTGGTATAAAGATCAAAGCCCGCAGTTGAGTGACTTTTTACAACGAAATGTGAAGCCGTTTAACCAACCAACCAGCGTTCAGTATAAGAGTGACGATCCAAAAACGGAGTTGGTGGAGTTGTTGAGCGAACATGTTTCAGATGTGCTTCTGCCTCGCTACGAAATTCAAGACACGGCTCTTTCTGCGAGTAGTGAAAAGCAACTAAAACGTATTGACCACGTTCGTGGTGAAGGCCTAAAAACCGTTCCGCAAATCACTATGCTTATGGTGAGAAGTCAATCAGGGGAAGATGAACTGTTCACCTTACTTCACAACAATGCACACACAAACATCTCTAGCTTGTTTGATGAAGAAAGTAACCGTGACTTTGCTAACGATGATATGACCATTGTACGCGGCGTTGTGGGAAGCTACCCTGCGGCATTTTTCTCGATCAACGAAAACCAAGTAAAAGATTTTGTCGATCAATTTAGTGCCATCCAAAACGAGTCCGATTACGTTAAGTTATTGGATAATTTTGCGATTCGTAGAAGCTCAGAAAAATTCTGGTCATTTAGCGATCGTTTACATAATTGGTACCGTACAAAACAACCGATCGAATTTGGATTACTTGACTATAATCGTTTTGAGAATCGATGATGATTTAAGGGGGTTCTCATGGGTATCCGAGATAACATTGCCGCTCTTGAACAACAGATTTACGTTGCTTGTTCTGAGGGAGACTACGAAACGGTCAATATGCTTGAGCATCAACTCGAATACTTGCGTGGCAAAGTGGAACATCCTTTTGATGATGACCCTTATGCCCTAGACACTCGATTCGAGTGGGAAGATGACATGACCGAATAGAAAAAACCTCCGGAAAGCCGGAGGTTTTTTTATTTTCAATGCTCGATGGATTACTTCGCCATTAACTCATCCAGAGCTTGAATTGATGCAGACACTTGAGAAACTAAATCATCTTTAGTCGCATTATAGGTATCTAGAGGTTGAGGCGCGGCTTCAATTGCTTGGCAAGCGTTCATTAGCGCAGTTAGTCCTAAACTTCCTGCACTGCCCTTTAATTTATGGGCAAGGTTCTTTACTTCTTTACTATCCTTGTCCTCAGCAGACGCTTGCAGCTTGCTTAATACATCGGTGCTGGTGGCTCTAAACAGATTAATAATGTGCAACATCTTATCTCTGCCCAAGATTTTCATATCGGACTCAATCACGCTCGGATTAATGCTAACCACATCGGGTTCCTTTGTTTTAGGTGCTTGAACGACCTTTAATTGTAGCTCTTGTTCTTGAGGCGAAATTTGATCAAACGGGGTACAGTCGGCATTTTGTGGCAACAACAACGGCTTTCCGTCTAGCGCATCCTGAATCAATGCCGCGAGTGCCTCTTTTGCCAATGGCTTAGGCAAGTATCCGTCAAAACCAGCGGCTAGATAGCGCTCAACTTCTTCCGCAAAAACGTGCGCAGACACTGCAATCATTGGCGTGACGGCAAGCGCTTTATTGGCCGGCTTATCACACTCAATCCGCTTTAAGCGTTGGATCAACTCAGTTCCATCACAATCAGGGAGGTTGATGTCGACCAAAGCGATATCAAAATCTTGTGTGCTGATCAGTTGCTCTGCTTGTGAGCCGTTTTCTGCCATCACGACTTGATGCCCCATGCTTTCTAGAAAACCTTCCGCGACCACTCGGTTGACTTCATTATCTTCTACCAGCAAGACCTTTGCTTTCACTTTGCAACGTGCGGTTGCCACGGTTCCTGTTTCAACAGGTTCGCTTTCCTCTAACGGAATAGAGAACCAGAATCGGCTACCATTTCCCTCTTCGGAATCGACTTCTAAAACACCGCCCATCGCTTCAATGATTCGCTTACTGATAGCAAGTCCAAGCCCCGTGCCTCCAGTTTGGCTCATCCCACCTTCAGCTTGCGTGAAGGCATCAAACAACGTTCTCTGGTATTTTTTGGCAATTCCTATTCCAGTGTCTGATACTTCAAATAGGACTTGCGACTCGTCCTCTGGGTTCAGGCTAACGTAGATATCAATTTCTCCTTCGTCAGTGAACTTAATCGCGTTACCAACAAGATTGTTCAGCACCTGACTGATTCTGGTGACATCCCCTTTCCAGTAGCGACTAACATCACTTTCAATATGGTAGGAGAACAGCAGCTTCTTCTCTTGTGCTCGACTGTTCATTAACTGGAAAGTGTCCTCCACCATTTGGTGTAAATCAAAGCCCATGTGACGAATTTCTAAATGCCCCGCTTCAATCTTGGAGTAATCCAGTACATCATTAAGGATCGCGAGCAACGTTTTACCACTACGATTAATGATTTCCGCATAACGCTTTTGAATTGGGTTGAGGCCTGAGTCAATCAACAAGCGTGCTGTCCCCAACACTCCGTTCATTGGCGTTCTTATCTCATGGCTCATCGTCGCCAAGAATGCCGATTTTGCTCGGCTCGCTTGCTCTGCTTGCTTGCGAGCTTTAGCGTGATTCAAAACCTCTTCATTCAAACGGCGGTTTGCTTGTTTTAACTGCGAAGTGCGCTGCTCAACGAGCTCTTCTAAATGCTCTTTATGCTCCTCAAGCTCTCGCTTGGCTTGAGCTTCACCCTCTGCTACCACTTTTAGTGCTTGCGCGGTATCACGAGCCGTGATGATGGCCTGCCCCATATGCGCCAACTCATCTTTGCCTTTCACTTCCAACTCAACCGCTAAATTACCCTGCGCCACAGACAGCAACGCAGCGGAATATTCAGCTAACCGCTTCACAACAGAAAGGTACACCACACGCCATAAAATCAGCACCAATACAATCAAACCAACAATTGAAATAACGGTTAGAGACCACTGAGCGAATTTCAGTGTGCTGGTCAATTGGTCTACAGCGACGGTAGTGGTTTTGTTTGAATCATCAACCAATTTGTTGACCGTGCCATTAAGCTCTGAGAACAACTCTAATGTCTTTTGCATCAGTTGTTGTGACTGTTCGTTATTCTCGTATTGCTGCATCAGTATAGAAAATACGACCTGACGCTTACCAAGCTCTATGAGCAGTTGGCTCATTTGCTTAGAGCGCGTAGGATCTTCCACAGCGAGTACACGGCGTTGCATGATTTTGAGGTTGCTATCGAAATCACTTTGAACCTGTTGAATTCGCTCAATATTCGTTAATGTCCGAGCCTCTTCAATCTGATTCAACATTTTAAAAGCCAACAAGTGCAGTTCATGCAATCGCTCAGTCAGATCAAGATCGACCTCCACCAGTGCATCTAGCGCCTGATAAACTTGCGATTTTTTATTCGATTCTAATAAGTCATAAATATGCGTGACGTTAGCAACAGCAATGGTGCTTGTATTCTGAACTTGCGTACGAGTTAGTTGTTCTAGCTCTTCACTGAGCAGACGCATTTCTTCAACACGAGTATCTATCTCTTTTGCAAGCCACAGCTTTTTTTCAACCGAAACACCGAGTTCTGCCAAATTGTCGATAACGTTCTGGACGTTATTCTCTAAAGCTTCTAACAATTGAGAATCGAACGACTCACTCCCGAGCTCCTTGATGTGAGTGAGTAAAGACTCGAGCTGTTCGAACAGCACTCGCCCTGACTCCTTTCTTTCCTGCTCGTTTCTTGCGTTCGACAACATTTGTACAGACGAAATAATACGAGTACTCAACTCAGAGACTTGTCTCGCCTCAATCATGGCGGGAATCGCAGAATCCACGACATTTCTTTCGGTTTTGGCAACCAAAGAAAATCCAGACACACCAATAAGTGCCGATAACATGACCAGTATTGCCATCGCAATGAAAGACAACAAAAGTTTACGACCGATGCTTGCAGTTGCTAGCAGCATATTTTCATGACCTTAATGTTCGTGTTCAGCGACATATTACGTTATATTTTGCAGTGTTTACTTAATCTATGCCAACGAACTTCATTTCATGGTTAAAAATCAACACTCATTTCGCACATTTTTCAAACATTCTGCAGCCACTTTAACCCTAGTTGCTTCTTTGCCAGCGGTTGCCGCAGAGAAAATATGTGCAATATACCCTCACCTAAAGGATTCATACTGGTTGTCAGTAAACTATGGAATGGTGTCCGAAGCGAAAAGAGAAGGTGTCGAGCTACGAGTCCTTGAAGCGGGCGGCTACCCAAACAAAACCCGTCAAGAACAACAACTCGCACTGTGTAACCAATGGGGAGCAGATGCGGTTATCCTTGGGACCGTGGACCCACAGGCTTACGAGCATTCACTTAAAAATTGGGTGGGGAATACTCCCGTTTTTGCTACTGTGAACCAACTCGACTTGGATGAAGAACAAAGTGAGTTGCTAAAAGGGACTGTCGGTGTTGACTGGCATTGGATGGGATACGAAGCGGGTCAATATTTGGCAGCTCGCCATCCAAAGGGGTCAGGAAAAACCAACATTGCCTTACTTTTGGGGCCGCGAACTCGTGGTGGTACGAAACCCGTTACTGCCGGATTTTATGAAGCGATACAAGGAAGTGATATCAACATTGTTGACTCATTTTGGGCAGACAACGACAAGGAGTTACAACGTAACCTGGTTCAACGTGTGATCGATATGGGAAATATAGATTACATTGTTGGCAGTGCAGTGGCGATTGAAGCGGCCATCAGTGAGCTGCGCAGTGCCGGCAAAGCTGAGGAGATCGGTTTAGTTTCTGTGTACTTAAGTCATGGTGTATATCGAGGCCTGTTACGTAACAAAGTACTCTTCGCACCAACAGATAAAATGGTGCAGCAAGGTCGGCTTTCCGTGATGCAAGCAACGCATTACTTAAGAGGTGAAGCTTATGACAAACATGCCTCACCAACCATCAAACCACTGACTCCGAAGACGCTTCATGACGACACGATCGAAGAATCGTTATCTCCGTCAGAATATAGGCCGACATTCCGTGTTAAGGCTGTTGATTGAAAGACCAAAAACGTGTTCTATTGAGTCACAACAATTTTAAAATCATACAAACGGAAACATCTTGATGCAAAAAACCATTCGTACCATGCCAACCCATAAACATGTGGCTTTGGTCGCTCACGACAACTGCAAACCTGAGCTACTTCGCTGGGTAAAAGAAAACAAAGAAAAGCTACAGAGTCACTTCCTTTACGCAACTGGCACGACAGGACACATGCTGAGTAAAGAAACTGGACTTGCGATCAAGAGCATGATCAGTGGTCCGATGGGCGGTGATCAACAACTAGGCGCTCTCATTTCAGAAGGCAAAATCGACGTTCTCGTTTTCTTTTGGGATCCACTGAATGCCGTACCTCACGACCCAGATGTTAAAGCGCTTCTTCGTATTGCTAGTGTTTGGAATATTCCTGTAGCAACGAACCGAGCCACCGCTAAGTTCCTGTTTAACTCCCCTCTTCTTGAGCAAGAAGTAGACATCGAAGTACCGGATTACGAAGCCTATCTTGCTGAACGCATGTAAGCTTTGATGCCAACCAAATAAAGCAAGGGCGATACCAAGTATCGCCCTTGCTGTTTTTAACATTCTAAACGTTGCATTTAACGGGAAGTCACGATGGGATAGTCACCATTAACGAGCTCTTGAACGAATGCAGACCCCGCACCAGTATGCGTGATCCAAACCTTCTCTTTCGCACGTGTAATCGCCACGTAAAAAAGCCTGCGCTCTTCTGCGTAAGGGAATTTGTCTTTGGACTCCGTCAACGCACCATCAATGTGAATTTGCTTCTTCTTAGCGGGGAATTGCCCCTCATCCACAGAAAGAATAATCACAAAGTCAGCTTCGCGTCCTTTACTCGCATGGCAAGTCATAAAGCGAATATCGAGATTAGGGAAACGTCGCAACCAATCGTCGAACAAATCGGGCTTGTGATAATGGTTACGTCCTAGCAATAAAACTGACTTGGTTTGCTTGGCTTGTTGATTCAAGTGATCCAAGATCTTTTCCACTTGATTGCTCGGCGCGGTATGTACGCTCTTCTGCTTGCGTTGTTTGTGGCTGTTTAGTGTTTTCGGCAACTGCGATGGGTTTTGCTGCACGAATGTATTCGCTACATCACCAATCTGATTGTTGAAACGATAAGTTGTATCTAAGTGATGAACGGTTGAGTGAGCAAAGCGTTCTTTAAAGCCAGTGATAAGATCGACATCCGCTCCTGCAAACTGATAGATCGCTTGCCAATCGTCGCCAACAGCAAATAACGTCGCACCTGCTTGTTTCTGAGTGGATTCACACAGTGCTTCAATCAATGCCAGACGGTCTGGAGAGATATCTTGATACTCATCGACCATAATAAAGCGCCATGGCGAGACAAACTTTCCTTTATTCACATAATCTGTCGCACGACTGATCATGGTTGGGAAATCCACTTGGTTGCTTTCTTTAAGCATTTTCTGCCACGCTGTAAAACATGGCCAGCATAAGGCGAGTTCACTATTTAAACGCGTATAGTCTTGGTGGTTTACGAGCTTTTCTTGTACTTGCTTTTTGGTCAACCCTACCGCCGCTAAATGAGACAGCTGCGAATCTAGCCAAGCGATCAGTTTTGGATTTTCTGAATGGCTTCCTAACTCATCATCCCCTTTTAGGTACGCAATCGGCCATTTGTCTAAATGTTTTTGCCAACGTTTAAAGTTGGTGGGTGTCATCCAATGTTTTTTCAACCAGTCTACACACCATGCCGTTCGTTGATTTTCGTCCAACGCTAAAGGGCTAATTTCGACAGGTTGCTGTTCGACTTGTTTAAGAATATACAAGCCCAACTGATGGAATGTGTTGACGCGCACACCGTCTGCCGCCATGCCCACTTTATCTACTAAGCGTTCTTTCATTTCAGTCGCCGCATCACGACCGAACGCTAACATGAGAAGCTCTTCTGCTTGAGCCTGATGGCTTTGCAACAAATAGGCAACTCGTGCGGTTAAAACGCTGGTTTTGCCCGAGCCGGCACCAGCAAGAACTAAGTTGTGGTCGTCGTTGAGTAATACCGCATATTGCTGGGATAAATTCAAAGGAGAGGATTCAATTTGATTAAACAGCACTTCCCAATTTGGACGTTCTGCTTCTAGCCAATCGCGATTACGCTCACCAAGCGCCTCAGAGGTATCAATGAGCCAAGGCTCTATTTGCGACATACGATTCGGCATTCGCATTTTGGCTTCTTCTAGGGTGGTTTTCATCTCGCTTAACTCTTGGTTAAGACTTTCAACCCAGGAGACCACTTGAGAATGCGATAAGTAAGCAGGCAAGTGCTTTAGTTTGTAAAGCTCTTCTTCCCACTTAGGTAGATACTCAGCCAGTTTTCGGCACTGAGTGTTGTGCCACTCTTGATATTGACGAACGGCCTCAAGCGCGAACTTTCGGCATTGTGGCCACGGTAAACCTTGGACTAGCCAGCTTTGTTGTTTGCCTTCGTGTTCATGAGCAAAAAACTGTAAAGAGCTCCATAATAACCCACGCTTTACGCTAACTTTGCCATTCCAGATCGTAAAAGGAATATGTTCTTCACTGCCTATCGAGCTTAATAAAACACTGTTCTCTTTTATTTCGACGTGATGGTACTCATTTTGAATAAAAAACTGTGCTTTGCTAGTGGCAGTAAGCTGCATGAAACGTGCGCCTTTTAGTTTAGAAGTTGTCGATTTATATCATTTTAAGGCGCTAAATTGTAGCAACGGCGAGCTCCTAAGTAAGCTTCTTCTTCTATTCTTTAATAAAATTCACATTACTGTCGATTTAATAACCTAAAGCCGAGGTTATTTGAAGCTGGCTTTACAATCCTCAATACATGACCTGGCAGCTTTAATATAAGTCAATGACATCCCTGCTGATTTTATCAGCAACCACGAATTTTTCTTAAAGTAAATCATAAACGCGCTATAGTGGGTCTGGTAGTATTCCCCCTGTTCTTCATCGGAAACATAAGGCGCATTGTGCAAGCAACTTCTAAATTTCGGCTATATTGGGCAAACAAGACGATAAATTACAGCGTTCTTATCCTCATTACCTTACTGGGTGTGGTTATCCCAACTTGGTACTTCGAGCAAAACACGCTGATAACGCCATTAATATTAGGCGTTATTGCTGCTGCTTTGGCTGAAAGTGATGACAGTTTCACTGGACGCATCAAGGCTCTGATTCTCACCTTTCTCTGTTTTGCGCTTGCTGCTTTTTCAATTGAAATCTTGTTCGATACCCCATGGGCTTTTGCGTTGGGATTATTTGTCTCAACCTTCGGCTTCATCATTCTTGGGGCGATAGGTCCTAAGTACGCGAGTATTGCTTTTGGTTCGTTGCTGATCGCTATTTATACTATGCTTGGCGCACATGAAAGCACCAACATTTGGTTTCAGCCACTACTGCTTTTAACTGGTGCCGCCTGGTATTACTTCATGTCCATGATTTGGCAGATATTTTGGCCTCTTCAACCGGTGCAACAAAGCTTAGCCAATGTGTTCTTCCAAATGGCGAATTATCTTGATGCGAAAGCCAAGCTTTTTCACCCTGTGACCAACTTGACGCCACAACCGCTACGGATTGAAGCTGCAAAATGCAATGCTGCCACGGTTACGGCACTAAACGCTTGTAAAACCACATTACTTAACCGATCGAAACGGGGTCACATTGATGGGCCTAGTGACCGATTTTTAAATATTTATTTCATCGCTCAAGACATTCACGAACGCGTCAGTTCTAGCCATTATCGCTATCAGGATTTAGCGACCGAATTTGAACGTTCTGATGTGCTGTTTCGTTTTAAATATCTTTTGGAGTCTCAAGCCCAAGCGTGTCGTGATATTGCACTAGCCATTCAGCTAGGAAATGAATACTCCCATACCGATCAATCTATTCTGGCATTAGCTGAAGTACAAAACTCTCTTGCTTATCTAGAAGAACAAAAGCAAGGGCACTGGAAACGTCTTCTGATGCAGTTAACATATTTATTCAATAACTTAGCGACGGTAGAAAAACAACTTAATAACATTAACAACCCAGATGTCGAAGGCCTCGAAGAAGATACCCTCGCCGATACCAACCCACACACGCTAAAGGCGATGTGGCAGCGTATATCAGCAAATTTACACAAAGATTCGATGCTGTTTCGGCATGCATTACGTATGTCAATTGCCTTAACGATTGGCTATGGAATCATTCAAATATTCAACATCGACCGAGGTTACTGGATACTCTTAACCACTTTATTCGTATGCCAACCGAACTACAGTGCCACTCGCCAAAAATTGACGGCGCGAGTAATAGGTACATTAGCTGGTTTGTTGATTGGTGTACCATTGCTGACTTTTTTTCCTTCTCAAGAAAGCCAGTTAGTATTTATCGTTATCTCTGGTGTGATGTTTTTCGCCTTCCGGATGAACAACTATGGGTACGCGACTGGTTTTATTACACTGCTCGTCCTCTTCTTATTTAATCAACTAGGTGAAGGTTACGCAGTTGTCCTTCCTCGACTAGCAGATACGCTCATCGGGTGTGTGCTTGCAGTAGGAGCTGTATTAGTTATTTTGCCCGACTGGCAGTCGAGAAGGCTTCACAAAGTTATGTCGGATGCGATAGAGGCGAACAAGCAGTATCTCGATCAGATCATTGGTCAGTATAGAATCGGCAAGAAAGACAATTTGAGCTACCGTATCGCTCGCCGCCAGGCCCACAATAATGATGCCTCACTCTCTTCTGCGATTAGTACGATGCTGGCGGAGCCTGGCAAATATCGCGCAGCTGTTGATGAAAGTTTTCGCTTCCTAACGTTAAATCACGCAATGTTGAACTATATTTCTGCATTAGGCGCGCACAGAACTCGCATCGAAGATGAGTCAATTCATAAACTCGTTTTAGATGCTCACCGTTGTATTCATCAACATCTGGATGTACTTCATAAACAGCTTCACCAGCATTGTGAGGAGTGTGATCTATCTAATATTGATGATGCTGGACTCGAGCAACGCTTAAATGAATGGCGCGATGAAGACGACAGCTCTGCCCGCATGGTATTGCAACAACTCCATCTTATCTATCGCATGCTCCCAGAGCTTCATTCACTTGCTAGCAAGTTTGCCGTCAGAGTAAGTTAGTAACATTCAAACCATATGTAAGAGGGAAGCGCTATATCGCTTCCCTTTTTCTTTTTACGTTTCCACCTACCCCAAAGTGGGTAATTATGTACCTTCTTAGGAAAAATCTGACGTATCACTTAACACACCTTGACAATATTCGGACAAAAAGCAATCGATCAAATTCTAATCTATTTTGGTTGAATAAATATGTTGTATCCAAAGGATGAAGAATTTCGGGCAACGACGGATAAACCGAATCACGACGAAGGTATTGAGATGAACGCACAACAATTTAATGAACTTAAACAAAAGCTCAGTGATTTAACGGCAAGTCAGTTAAAGTCATTACAAGGTGAGATCAGCGTGAAACTAAATAAAGCGCAAAAACCGGTTCTATCTGGTGAAGAAAGAGAAATGCTTGCCAAACTGTTTGCCTAATCAAGTCATTGATATAAAACACTTGAACGTTTTATAAACTCCACCTATGCTCTCACTATCATAATGTTGGGAGTAGTGATATGCCTGTATCGGGAATTCAATCTGGATACCACATCGTTCAGATGTCACAACAAATGGCCGAGAAAGCTGCACATGGCATTAGCAATAATGTAAGTAAGGTAAAAGAAGAGCTTTCTGATCACAACATCGATTTAGCTGCGGTTGCGGATGTCGCAATAACAGCCTCAACACCTAGCCTTCCCTCTCAAAAAGTTGAATTTCTCATCAACCTAGCTCAAGCCGCTGGTTATAACCGAGTTGGCGCGTCTGTCATAGAGAAAAACAATGAAATCATTGGCAGCTTGCTAGACATCCACGTTTAGGCGATTTAACGTCAAATTATCGCTATTTTAATTTCCAACTATCACTATAACGTTGTAACAAGATAACCCCTTTGCTTCGTTCTTGCTTTCTATTTCGATTCAAATATCTCCTGTTTAAAATCAAGCTTTCCCGAAAAAAATGGGCGGCTTATCAGAGCCGCCCATTCTTATGTTGTATACAGGTTTATCCGTTATCAATAACACCGTTGTTCAGCAATGACTCTACAATCTCGTTGGAGCTGAGACCGTTGAAGTCGATTGAAGTACCTAAGTTTTCCACGACAATAGTCTGTTGAACATTTGCATCCGTCGTAATGTTCAGAGAAACACTTTCCGTCGATGCATCGTAGTCTGCCGAAATGTGACCAAGCAGATCATCCATGTCGATCATTGAGTTATTGAGATCAGAGATAACTTCACGTAAATCGATACTGTCTTCGTTAACAGTGAAGTCAGTAATGGTATCCACTGCCCCTTCATCAACGGAATCTACCGTCCACTTGAAGATATCGCTGCCGTCTCCACCCGTTAAGATATCTGAGCCTAAGCCACCGATAAGCACGTCATCACCATCACCACCCAGAATAACGTCGTCACCGTCTCCACCAATCAAGTTGGTACCTGTGTCTCCGCCGACTAAATAGCTGTCGTCCACTGCGGTTGACTGGTCAATATCGTCGCTATCACTACTCACATCCAAACTAATTTGGACAGGTGAAGACTGCGCTTCATCGCCATTAGATTCCGTTGATATCGCCGTAAGCGAAATATCGTAAGAACCGACATCAATACCACTGTTAGTATCTGTTGCGACAATTTCTAGCGTATCAATTTCATCGCTTGGTACTGTCCAAGTGGTACCATCGAAGCTAATGCCTGATGGAGAAACGCCACTTGTTACCTCAGCACTAACTGGTACGCCCGTTAGCTCCAAAGACAGCACCTCGTCAACATCAGTAAGCGCCGCCATGATTCCGACAATCGCTAAACCTTGACTGCTCGCGGTTTGGCTAGCCGCAATTTGACGAATGTAATTAAACTGAGGATTGATACTCAATGTAGGTGCATCAGCTACAGGTGTCACATTGATAGTGAAGTCTTGATTCGCCTCCAATGCGGTACCCGATGCATTTTCGAAGTACACGCCGTTGTCTTCGACTTTCACCGATAAAGTGATTGAAGCTGCGTTGACATCTCCTGCATCCACAAATACACCCTCAGAAGCGTCTGTTGCTCCAAGAACGGAGTTAATATTATCTGGTGTGCCCATTAGGGTTATTTCACCAGCCATCCCCGCCCCAACAGTCACACCACTACCTGCTGGCGGCTCGACACGAAGGTCGCCCTCGGTAACTGTAAGAGTCACGGTCATGCTTTCATTTGCTTGTGCGCCCGCAAAGTCGACGTCACTCACACTAATACCCGTTACTTTCTGGCCATCAGCTTCATTGATCGTATCCGTTACCGACGCTGCAGTGATTTCAGGTGCGTCATTGGTAGCTTCAACATTCAACACTGCTGTGCCCGCGATTGTAATTGGGTCTGGAGCGCCGTTAGTGGTTCCGTCATCTGTGATTTCATAAGTGAAATTAACGTCACCAAAGAAATCTGCTGCGGGTTCAAACGTCCACTCTGTCGCACTCACTTGAGTCAACGTGCCGGAAGTTGGGTCCACTAACGCAACATTATCGACGGTCAAGTTGTCTGACTCAGGATCACTTGCGTTGCTCAGCAACTCAGTAGCCGTAATAGTTACCGAACCACCATCTTCTTCCGTACTACTCAACGTTACCTCTGATGTTACCGGTGCATCGTTCACCTCAGTGACTTCGAAGGTCGCCGTTCCTGACACCGTTTGAGGATCAGAAACACCGTTCGTTGTACCGTTGTCGGTAATGTCGTAGGTCAGATCGACCTTGCCGTTGTAGCCAGGCGCAGGAGTAAATGACCATGTACCTGTTACGTTGTCGAAATCCAATGTGCCGCTGCTTGGGTCAGCCAACTGGACATTACTCACCATCAAGGTGTCGTTTTCAATGTCAGAAGCATTCGCTAACAAATCAGCTTGGGTAATTTCAACCGCCGTACTGTCTTCTGCGATATCAGAAAGTACCACTTCAGACGTCGTTGGAGCATCATTGACTTCCGTTACGTTGAACGATGCGCTGCCGTTAACCGATTTAGGATCGGATGCACCACTTGTCGTGCCATCATCTGTAATGGTGTACGTGATTTCAACTGGACCGTTGTAATCTGGTGCTGGGGTAAATTCCCACTCTCCCGTACCACTGTTGAAAGTAATGCTACCCGAATTCGGATCCGTTAACTGAACATTGCTGACCGTGAGGTTATCGTTCTCTACGTCTGTCGCATTCGCAATAAGATCCGCTTCAGAGATGGAGAACACACCACTATCTTCTTCAATATCCGGTAGCGTCACTGGCGTAGTTTCTGGGGTATCATTCACCGCTGTCACTTCAATATTGAAGCTGCTGCTGTTGGTATTTAGGGTGTCATCTACCCCACCAATTACGATACCTTCATTACCTTGGTCATCGACTGTCACGTCCACCTGAACGTCACCAAAGAAGTTCAGGTCTGGATTAAACTCAATCAGACCGTCTGCAATGGCATTGTTTAGATCGGCCACTGTACCTTTCAGTTCAACGGAGTCCGTACCATCACCGCTCACGGTTAGGTTGTAAGTAGCGATGAGCGTTGGATTAAGCTCCAAGATACCGCTGTCGACGTTCACATTGAGTACATATTCAGCATTCGGATCATCGAGTACGGCATCAATATCGGTAATGCTGAAACCATCAAGCAGCATTGGCGTATCTTCTGGTGTTTCCACATCCACGGTATTGACGAACTCTGGACGATCGTTCACTGCTTCAACATCAACAGTGACATCAAACTCCTCTGCGGAGCCCAAGCTTTGACTGCCATCGAGCCCAGTATCAACGGCTTGCACTTTGAAATGCAGCGAACCATCCCATGAGTTATCGTTGCGATCCCCAGAATTAAACACCACTTGATCCAAGTCTTGAGCATTGATTTCTAGGACAAAAATGCCGCCGCCTTGGTCAGTAAACACTGTCCCATCAGGTAATGAAACACTCGCCCCATCAGGGACATTGGAGACCTCAACTCTCAGCGTCTCTGGATCATTTTCTTGGTAGTTTGCACCATCTCCGATGGACTCTTTGTTATCAACCACTAACGCATTTACATTAATAACAATGTCTTCGCCCTCATTACCTGCAGCCGAAGTATCGGGATTCACATCAACATCATCACCAATAGGATTGACAATAAGCGTAAAGTTGTTGTTTCGTTCCGTTGGAACTTGTAGCAACTCCTCTTGAATGAAGACCGTAATACCTATCTCAGCCTCGCCACTAAAGTGTTTTGGCGGTTTAATTTGGATGTCACTCAGGTCAATGGACGTCTGAGTGAGATCTTTTAGTTGAATACTCCATTCGCCCCCACCGTTGTTCTTAACAACATAATCAGAGGAATTGGATTTAACGATAAAGTCATCAGGAAGCCCCGTTAACTTGAGTGAAACGAAACTCTCAGAACCGTCATTATCGTTCAGGCTGATCGAAACACCAGAGCCCGATTGATTCAGCGAAATTAAAGTATCTTCGTCACCAATCACCGTGATTGGCTGCGTCGGATCGGCACCTGTAATGGTAATGTCATCAACGACTGGCGTAACTTCAAATGTGACATCGTCAGTGAAGGTTCTCACATCTATATTATCGCCAGAGTTATTCAAGATAGACTGATCAAACACAGCTTCATCAGTAATTTCTCCCTCGATATTAATCTTGACGGTATTTTGGCCACCACCTACGGGGTAATTTTCTTTTGGCTTAAACAGAACATTGTCAAGCGCACCAGCTAAAATCTCAGCTTCATTAAACTCAATACTGGTTCCTAAGCTGTTACCATTGACATCAACAAACTCACCTAATGTTGTGTCATCAAGCTCTAACTTGATGTTCGTTAGTGTTTCTCGACCACCTTGAGTGTTGTTAAATTGATCGGCAAAATCAACACTCAAGTTAAGTTGGATTAAGCCATCTTCGTAACCAACACCATCCGCCGTGGGAACGTCGTTATTTAGATCAGTTACAGGTTGTTTGTTTGCATCCAAGCCGAAAGTACCAACGATATCTACTTTTACATTCGGTGTGACATCGCTATCCAACGGCTGATCCCCGGCTGAACTCGGAACGTCTGCAACCGGTAAAACCTGAACTGGAAACTGGACATTATTTTCTTTTTCATCACCGGACTCAGTGTCTTTAGTGACGAACCGAATTGGTAAATCGAAATCACCTGCGTAATCTTCTGCCAAGTGCATCGTCAAACCATCAAGGCCAGTAATATTTCCACTCGCATCGATATGGGCTTGGAACACGTATTTGCCATTGACAAAGTCGATATCCGTCCCCGTGATCACCAAACCAGGAGGAATGCCAGGAGCTGAAGGATCGACGATAATAGTCAAGACATCCTCCACGCCATCTGCATTAATCGCATCAACTTTCGACGTTAACTGAGCACCAAGGTTGATAGAATTATCTTCCAACGCTTGAATTTGGACATCATCAGCCACCTGAATCTCTGCCGCTACACTCATTTGTGGTGTGAGAACGGTAGGAAATTCAAGTGTCACATCCGTTTGACGCATGACCGTCGCATCTTTTTCGTTGCCCAAATCTTCGCCCAAATCATTCACTTCTGCGTAAATGGTTAAGCCAATTTGAGAGAGACCACCGTTATCGCCATCGTCGCTGTCATCGTTTGGTGTTAAATCAAGACCAGACGGCGCTTTAATTGAGAAGTTATCTTCATTGGTTACTGTCCAACGACCTCCGCCTTCATTTAGTGCACCGACGATAACCAATTGGTTGAGGATCTCAGGGTCCACATTGTGAAATTGAACAACAAGTTGAGTCACCACTTCATCTGAAGACGCATCAAACTCTTGATATTTAATGATATGAGCACCAGATTCACCCCCCATAGAAGTGTTGATCGTAAAGTCAATGTTACCTTGATCGTCTGACTTCACGATATCGGTAGCACCACCACCACTTTCAGTGACAAGCAGACGGGTTTGGTCATCTATTGCCCTCGTATTATCCTCTGGCTCAACGATTGGATTAACTTGGACATTCACCGTACCATTGATGGTTTTCTCAGCGATACCTTCACCGGGATTCGAAGCGTCAACATATTCATGGTCAATCTCTTTCACAGTGACGGTTGTGGTCAAGTCAAAGTCAGTACTTGAATCCTGCTCCAACTGGACTTGAACATAGCCACTTTGAGAGATTCTAGCGGAAAAATCTTGCTCTGATTCACCAGCCTGCGGTGAAAGCGTTAGTGTTCCAGAAACAAGCGCTTGTGCCACACCATCTACATAGACCGTGCTGCCTGGAGGAAATCCAGAGATGGTTACATCACTAAAGAACTCATCGGTATCAGGGCTTTGTACGAGCGTCGGTTTCCAATCGATGTTAAAGCGCGTATCTTCATCTCCCTCCGATCGAACAACGTAGTTATCTTGAGCATCAATAACGGGTTCGACCTTGATCCTTACCTCTCTTTCAATCACACGACTATGACCATCATTCTCGGTAACAATGATCGTCCCTGTAATCGCAATGTTTTCAGTTGAAGAGGCTTCCGGAATAATTTGAATACCGGAATTAAAATTCAGCCCGGTGATGTTTGCTTCGTAAATCGGTTGACCGTTACCATCATAGCCAACAAAGGTGAGGTCAACGCTTGAGCCGTCTGAATCTACGACACGAACACCGTCGGGGATGTTGGACAGGATAACAGTAATGGCTTCTGAATCATCCTGTGGTCTATCGGCAACTTCACCAGATACAACCGAGAAGTTAAGGTTTACAACACCATTCTCTTCGATAGTCGTCTCTATCCCGGCCACATCTCCGTCTACGAACCGGTTCCAAACGTTCCCCGCGTCAATTAATACCGTGTCTGGTATGTCAGCAACACCTTTTACACCAACGATGACAGTCTTACTGCCCAGTGACAACACATCTTCTGTCGTACCGGTAGACAATGATGCAGTGTCTTTCACAATTCCTTCGACATTGAAAGTAAAGTCATCATTGCTGTGCAACGGAGGAAGAACTTCGACGTTCGCTAATTCAGACTCTGGCACTTCGTAATAAAGTACATTGCCGCCTGAATCGGTCACTTCTACTATCTGACTTGGGTTTGCTGAGTCCAGCCACACCAAAGTAACCCCATCAATTGAGAAGTTAGAAATGCGCACAAATAACGCTTCAGAACCATCTACGTCCGCTGATGGTTTCATGGTGATCACTTCACTTAATTGGAGTGGGTCGTGATCAGTGACAGGGTCTACCGTATTTTGAGTTCGAGCATTATCCTCAAACACATTAATTCGGTTTACAGTAAAACTACCTTTATCCGCAACTGGGTTTACATCAATAATGATGGTTTCGGTTTCTGAGCGAGCGGTATCTTTCCCAAGCAGTGGATTGTTGTTTTCCGTCGTAATAGCGGTGACATCAATTCTGATTTCACCCGAGAAGTTATCTATCGGATCAACTTGAACTTCATCAATTCGGCTTGCATCCACCAGATAAACACCACCGGATTTTGGTATCGCACTACCATCTGAATAGACTAACTCTGCATTACCTTCTCCTTGTGTAAAGACAAGCTCGTACACAATGCCTTCAGGGTTACTAGTGTCTTGGGTTTCAGCCGTGATGTTAAGTGCGACATTGTTTCCATCTTCATCAACCGAGTAGTTAAATTCGCTGCTTGCCGTCCACGTTGCAATATCTGCGACGGCAGCAACTTCAATATCTAAACGACCATTAATCGTATGATCTGGCGTACCATTGTTAAGAATTTCCACGCGGATACGAGGATCGATACCAGAAGCATCGGTTGATGTATGACGATCTGGTACGAAGTACAAGTTATCTAACGAGACAAGCTCACCATTGAATGACTGCTCAACATTTGATGCGTCGAGAACAACCGTATTGCCCACAGATGTTAATTCAATGTAGTTGCCACTGCCGTCTCGGTAGTAGAACGTACCGTTGTGAGTATCAGCATCTCGAATAGTGATGTCACCTAAGCTCTCGTTACGGTCGATATCGTGTAAATTGATAACCAAGTCGACTTTCGCAGGGTTAACATCCAGCGTCGACAAGTTGTCCTGAGTATTTGCAGAGTCAACGCCCACAACGACACCATCACGCCCTTGGTCTTCGAACGCAGTAACGGTAGACGTGTCAATTTGCGCATTGCGGTCTCTTATCGAGATATCCACATCGGCATCTGCGATATCGCCATCACCATCGGTTGCAACAACGTTGATGGTGAAATCAATCGAGTCGGTTTCGGTATGGTCAAGATCGTCATTCGGACGGAATGACACACTGCCATCGGTTCGAACAACCAAACGACCGATTTCAGTATCTACTCCGTCAAGAACCTTGTGAACGAACACAACTTGGTTGCTGCCGTTTAAATGAACAGAATTGGAATCAACACCGTTTTGCTTGAAGTAAATGCCTGAATCATCAGCCGAGAATGAAGTCACTTGTGCGCCGTCAGCACCAAGGTCATCATCCCCCTCTACAGGGTCTTGGAATAAACGAACCGTGCGGCTGCCTTGTCCCTCAACACGCGAAATAGATGCATCGTGCAAGGTTGGAACATCATCGGTAATCGTCACTGGTAAGTTAATACCGGCCGTATCGCCATCGACATCGGTCGCAAAGACTGGGAGATCAAGTATGAGTGTATCTTCGCCTTGAGTTGAGTGATCTAGCGCACCCTCAAGCGTAAACTTGTAAGAGCCGTCAGCGTTCAAAACTAGCGTGAACACTGAGTTACCATCAGGTGTTTGACCTTGATAAGTAAAGTTGTTGTTGCTTACCGCGGTTTGAACTAACGTCACCGCAAGACCACCTGAAGTTACTCCTGGTATCGGGTTAGAAGTAAGATCTAACTGGTAAGAGACAACGGTATCTGCCCCTTCCACCGTATCGAAATTGCCCGTTGCTTCTAGGCTGTCTTTGTTGGTTGCCTGAGAGCCGTTGGCAAGGTCATCCTCATCAACAGCCAAAGCATCTGCTGATTTAATTTCGGGAATGTCATCAACTACGGTAATTGGAAGATTCAGAGATGATGACGTGTCACCATCAAAGTCTGTTACTGTAATTGGAATATCAATGACAAGGTTGTTTTCACCTTGAACAGCGTCATGGTCGATTGGTCCCAACAGCTCAAATTGGTAGCTGTCATTATTCGCATCAAGAGACAGCGTGAAGATCTTAGTTGATGTGCCAGTAATAACCGCTTCGTAACTGGTTACTCCACCATTCGTGCCTACTAGATTCAACTCGATGCTGCTGCCGTTCGACGTTAAGCCAGACACAACTGCATCGAGGTCTGAAACTTGGTAGCTGACAATCTTGTCTGCACCAGCAACGACCTCAAATCCGCCGTTCAATACCGTTGAATCACTACTTGTCGTGTCAGAGCCACCAGCAAGATCATCTTCATCAACGGTTTGTTGGCTTGAGTCTGTCACTTTCACAATCGCTGGAACATCGTCCACTACTGTGATCGGCAAGGTGATGTTATTGGACACATCGCCGTCAAAATCGGTCGCGTTGACTGGGAAGTTGATGACTAACGAGTTTTCATCGTTACCCGCAGGATGATCAAGTGCACCCAACAGTTCAAATTCATAACTGTCTGCTGAACCATTTAGCGTCAGTTTAAAGACGGTGTCCGTCGTACCTTGTACATAAGCTCGGTACTCAATCACACCGTTTGAATTTGAAAACTCAACCAACTCAAGCGGTTGACCACCTGAGGTAAGTCCAGAAACAGGCGACGTTAAGCTATCCAACTGGAAGCTAACGATAGAGTCGGCACCATCAGTAACGTCAAAGTTGCCACCAATGATATTGGATTCTGGCGTGTCGTCCGAACCTTGGCTCGGAATATCATCCTCATCCACAGACAAGGTACTACCAGAGCTAATAGCATCAATGGTTGGCTTGTCATCTACGATCGTCACTGGCAAGGTCGCAGTGATGATATCGTTGTCGCCATCCGTGATCTTCACAGGTAGATTCAACAAAATCTCATCAGAGTTAACCGCGTGATCTAACTGACCAGATAACTCAAAGTCGTATTTACCATCTTGATGAAGTGTCAACGTGAAGACAGTCACTCCACCCGGAGTTTGTCCCACGTAAACAAGCGCGTCAGCAGTTGAAGCACCAACGTCTTGAGAAAGTGTTACCTCTTCTCCACCCGATTTCAGATTCGGGATAGGATTTGAGCTTAGATCCAATTCGAAAGCATCAATACCATCTGCGCTAGTGACTTCGAACTCACCTGATACCGTTAATGGCTCTTTCGTTCCATCAGAACCAAGAGGTAAGTCATCTTCGTCGACACGTAGACTTTCAATATTGGTAACAACTGGAACATCATCCACAACGGTAATTGGCAATGTGAAGGCTGGTGAAGTATCACCATCATTATCTGTCGCCGTCACAGGGAGGTTAATAACAATCTCGTTTTGCTGATTACCATCGGGATGATCAAGCGGCTTCTGTAAATCGAACTCATAGGAGTTGTTCGTTGCATCCAGCGTCAGTTCGAAAACCACTTCAGCAGGATTGCCAGCAACACCTTGGTATACGTTCACGCCGTTTGCGCTAGAAGACAGAACTAAGGTGATAGCTTCACCATCTGAAGTCAGTGACGCAACAGGCGTGGTCAGGTCACTCAGCTGAATAGAAGCAACTTGGTCAGCACCTTCGGTGATATCAAAAGTACCTGAAATAACAGTATCTTCTGCACTTGCAGCATCCGTACCTGCTGGTAGGTCATCTTCATCAACGGTTTGTTCGCTGCCTGCTAGCAAACCATCAATGGTCGGAACATCATCCACAACCGTAATTGGTAAGGTGATGTTGTTCGACACGTCTCCATCAAAGTCAGTCGCGTTTATCGGTAAATTGATGACCAGTTCATTTTGGCCATCAGCATTTGGATGATCGAGAGGAGCAAGCAAATCGAACGTGTAGCTGTCATCAGAGGCATCAAGGGTCACACGGAATACTGGTGTCGTCGTGCCATCAATACGAGCTTCGTAAACTGAAACGCCACCTGCGTTTGATACTTCAACCATAACCAGAGATTGACCACCAGAGGTCAGGCCTTGTACTGGCGTCGTCAGGTCAGAAACGCTGTACTCCAAAATGCCATCAGAACCATCAGTCGCGATGAAGTTACCTGCAATGCTGTTCGACTGCGTACCATCAGATCCGACTGTTGGGATATCGTCCTCGTCAACCGTTTGCACACTTGTTGCTTCGATGCCACCAAGTGTCGGTTTGTCATCAAGGATCTTGACAGGAATTGTCTCAGCAGACGTGTCGCCATCAAAGTCGGTTGCGATGATTGGGAAGTTCAGTGTCAGCTCGTCACTATCTACCGCGTGGTCGATTGGACCTTCTAGCGTGAAGTTATAAGAGCCATCGGTATTCAC
>NZ_JAHGAM010000039.1:0-801 GCF_030248595.1 Vibrio sp. D417a
ACTGATGGTGATCGAATTGTCTTCATGCACCGTGTAAGACGTGCTGCCTGCCACTGGTGGATCGTTCTCTGGCGTCACGCTTACATCGATATTTGCGGTCACGGTATCCGTGCCATCGGAAACATCGAAGGTAAAGTTCACGTCGCCATTGAAGTTTTCGTTTGGCGCGAAGCTGTAAGTGCCATCACCATTGTCGGTTAGGACACCATCTGCGCCAGTGTAGCTCACACCTTCAACCGATAGGTCATCGCCATCGATATCCGTTGCACCATCAAGCAGATCTTCATCAGTGAACAGCAAGACGCCATCTTCACCAATGGTGAACGCTTGATCTTCTGGCTGTGGTAGGTCGTTAACTGGATTAACCGTTAGGTCAGCCGTTGCAACAATAGTGTCGGTGCCATCGTTGATATCGAACGTGATATCAATGTCACCATTGAAGTTCGCATCAGGCGTGATGGTGAAGCTGCCATCATCGTTTGCCGTAACCGTTGCATCACCGTCAACCACTAGGTTAGTCGCGGTTAGCGCGTCGCCTTCTACATCCGATGCTTGAGCAAGAAGCTGTTCTTGGCTTAGCGTAATTGAATTGTCTTCATCGACACTGTAAGCCAAGTTGCCCGATACTGGCGCATCGTTGATTGGCAATACATCGATGTTTGCGTTAGTTGCCGCAGTTACGCCGTCTTCATCAACAACCACAACATCTAGGCTAACATCGCCATCAAAGTTGGCGTTTGGTGCGAAGCTGAATGTGCCGTCACCGTTGTCAGTAAAGATACCGTCAGAGCCGCTGTAGCT